>JACZXN010000289.1 GCA_022571575.1 Chloroflexota bacterium
TCGATGCTGCCGAAGTTGCCCTGCCCGGCGATCAGGGGATAGCGCAAGGAGAAGTCCTGCGCCATGCGGACCAGGGCGTCGTAGACCGAGCCTTCACCGTGGGGGTGGAACTTGCCCAATACCTCCCCGGCGATACGGGCGCACTTTCTCGGGGCGGAGTTGGGCCGGATGCCCATGTCGTGCATCGCGTACAAGATGCGGCGTTGCACCGGTTTCAGTCCGTCGCGCACGTCGGGAAGAGCCCGGGACACTATGACGCTCATGGCATAGTTCAGGTACGATGTGCGCATCTCCTCTTCGATGCGGACCGGGCGCTCTCCTGATCTGGACGGCTGGTCGGGTGTGGTTGTTACCATCGATCGATGCTCCTTGCGAGGCCGTTCTAGCTATGGGCCATCTGCGGCCCGTGGGCCGGCTTGCGGAATGGATAACCGTGTTTCGACGCGGAGGCGGTCTTCGTGCCACGTTCGCGGCTGGAGAACGAGACCTGGGGGTGGACCGGTTGCACGGGAGTTAGGCGGCGAAGGCGGAGCTATGGGTCTCGGCCCGTTCGTGCAACCCAAGGAACAGGTTGCCGAACATCTTGGGAACCTCGTCCTGCCGCTCGGGGTGACACTGCAACCCGATCACCCAGCTATGCTCCGGGCTCTCCAGCCCTTCTATCAACCCATTCTCAACCTCGTATGCGATGGTCATCAGGCGCGGCGCCCGTTGCGCTTCCTTCAGTCCCTGGTGGTGCAGGCTATTCACTTTGAAGAAGCCCGCCATTCCAATCACGGCCGCGGCCTTGGCGCCCGGCGAGATGTATATCTGGTGATATGCGGACTCCCAATTCCCATCGGTCTTCTGGGCCTTGTGGCCGGGCAAGTCCTGTATCAGCTTGCCGCCGAAGGCTACGTTCAACAACTGCATGCCTCGGCAGATGGCCAGCACCGGCATGTCCCGGTCCAAGGCGTATTCCAAGATGCGGAGTTCCAGGTCGTCCAGGGGCCGGCGGAGTTCCAGGCCGGCGCTGGGGTCGGGTTCTTCCCCGTACAGGGCGGGATCGATGTCCGGGCCGCCGGAGAGG
Source organism: Chloroflexota bacterium (assembly GCA_022571575.1). Next base: position 1,070 of record JACZXN010000289.1, read on the forward strand.
AGGAGACCGCCGGCGTCTTTCATCAACTCTTCCGTGGGTATGCCGGTGTGGCCGTCCGGCGTCAGGACTCGTACATCCGCGCCTGCGGACTCCATCACCGCAACGTACCGCCGTGCGTTCCGGGCGCCCGACGATGTGATAGCTACAATTGCCATACGACATAACATTGTAACTGAATTGTGCCTACAGTTACAGTGTACGGCGTCGGCTTTGTGCCGGTTTGGGAGTCTGATCACGCCCGTTGCCGTTTGCTCCCAGGCATCCAATTTTGATAAACTAACGCTCAGAGAATCAACTGAGAGGCCGCGCGCGGGATCAGGATCTCATCCGGTATCGTCGGCCGGCAGTGTCGCGAGCCGGCGATATTCGGCGATATTCAGGGTAATTTGGGATAGGGGTTGAGATGAGAGAAGTAATCCAGGGAGCGGTTGACGACCTGAAGAGCGGTCAACCCTGTGTTCTGGCCACCGTGGTGCGGACCAAGGGTTCCACCCCGCAGAAGGCCGGCGCCATGCTGCTGGTTCGGCAGGACGGCAGCGGACTGGGCACCCTGGGCGGGGGCTGCGTGGAGGGCGACATCTGGTTCGCGGCCAAGGAGATACTGCGCAACAACGGCGGCCCCGAGTTCAAAGACTACTATCTCAACGAAGATATCGCCGCCCGCGACGGACTGGTCTGCGGCGGCACCATGTACTTCTACCTGGAACCCCTGAGGGTCCCCGAGGATTTCCTGTCCATCGGAAACGAGATCGTGGACGCCTACGACGGCGGCAACCCGGTCAGCCTGGCCACGGTGGTCAATTCGAGGGATGGCGGTCCAACCCAGGGCGCGAAATTGCTGCTGCGGGAGGATGGATCGGTCTCCGGTTCCCTGGGCAACGCCGAACTGGACGCCCAGGCCATCGAGATTGCACAAAAAGTCGCCGATGTGGGCAGCAACGAGTCCTTCAGCACCGCCGACGGCGCCGAGGTGTTCGTTGAGGGCTTCACCACGCCCCCAACCCTGGTGATGGTGGGCGGCGGACACGTGGGCAAGGCCACCGCCGACCTGGCCCATTCCCTGGGCTACCGGGTGTATCTGGTGGACGACCGGCCCGAGTTCTCCAACGAAGAACGATTCCCCTATGCGGAAAAAACGGTGGTTGCCACCTACGACAAGTGGGCGGACGACCTGGAACTGAACGTGAACTCCTTCGTGGTGGTGGCGACCCGCGGCCACCGTTACGACGACATGGCTTTGGAAACGGCTCTCCGCACCCGCGCCAGGTACATCGGCCTCCTGGGAAGCCGCCGCAAGACCATCATGATATTCAGGCGCTTGCTGCAACAGGGGGTATCACTGGACCGCATCAAAGAGGTCTACGCACCGGTGGGTCTGAACATCGGCGCCCTGGAACCCGAAGAACTGGCCGTCAGCATCATGTCCGAGGTTATCATGGTGCGGCGCGGCGGCGACGGCGGGCGGATGCAGATGGGCGAATGGTATATCGACCGGGTGGCAAACATGGCCGCAAGCACGCCCGAACCCGCGGCCGAACCTACGATCGAAGTCTAGGCCCAGCCATGCCCAAGCCCAAGCCCAAGGTTTGGGCGATACTGCTTGCCGCCGGCGAGTCCAGCCGCATGGGCCGGTTGAAGGCCCTGCTCCCCTGGCGGGGCGTCACCCTGCTGGAACACCAATTAAGCTCTCTGTTGGATGCCGGAGTCCATGGGGTTGTGGTCGTCTTGGGCCACGACGCCGACCGTCTCAAGCCGATCATCGAAGCGGTGGACGGGGCATCGTGGACGCTCAACCCCGATTATCTAGAGGGCAAGACCACCTCACTGAAGACCGGCGTCGCGGCGCTGGCGGGCCGGCCAGTTTCCGACGTGCTGCTGCTGAACGTAGACCAACCCCGGAGCGCGGACACCGTGCGTATATTGTTGGAGCGCCATCTGGAGTCGTCCTACCGGATCACCATCCCCACCCACGGCGGCAAGGGCGGCCATCCCATCCTCATCTCGGCCGGGTTGCTGCCGGAACTGGCGGAGATCGAAGAGGAATCGCAGGGCCTGAAGGCGGTGGTGCGCCGCCATGCAGCGGCCACGGAAAGATTTGAGCTTGATGACCCGTCGTTGCTTTGGGACCTGAATACGCCGGAACAGTACCAAAAGGCCCTGGACTCATGCCCCTGACCGCTCCCGCAAGTCAGTGACCGAAAAGACCCGGCTGAAAGAGCCGGGTCTTTGTTTTTTTCGGCCGGGATTCCCCGCCCCTGAATCAGGACCGTTGCGGCGCCTTGGCGAGCGTCTTGCCCGGCAGGGCCAGGGAGGAGAGAAACCCGACGAAGAACAGACTGGAGGCGAAGTAGAA
>JACZXN010000290.1 GCA_022571575.1 Chloroflexota bacterium
TTCAACGCGGTATTGGAGGAGCGGAAGCTGACTTTCAGCGCCGCCGGCAACGGGTTCACCGACGCCGAAACCGGCTCCACCTGGAATATCCTGGGCGAGGCCATAGACGGCCCGTTGGCGGGTAAGCGGCTGACCAAGATAGTCCACGGCGACCATTTCTGGTTCGCCTGGGGCGCGTTCAAACCGGATACCCTCATCTATAAAGGCCAGAACTAACGGCCAAGGCCGGAGCCAACGGGGCCAAAGCGCCGGTTGAGTAGCAACATACTCATCAGGACACCGAGCCACGCCTTGCAGCCATTCTCCAGGACGAATACACTTGACCCATAACCACCCAACTGGCAATCACCTCGCCGCGCTCCAGGAGACTTGGATGCCAGCCCAAGACAGATCCGGTCCGGTGGACCTCGACCGGTCGTTCACCGAGATCGTGGAACAATATTCCGACCTGGCCTACAGCGTCGCCTTCCGCATGCTGCGAAACGCCGAAGACGCCGAGGACGCGGTGCAGGAAGCCTACATATCGGCCTTCAAGGCGCTGCCCAACTTCAAAGGCCAGTCCAAGTTGTCCACCTGGATCTACCGCATCGTCGTCAACGCCTGTCTGATGAAGATCCGCAAGGACAAGTCCAGGGCCAAGTACATCTCGGAAAAGGACTACGACGACGCCCTGGTCTACGATTGGAAGAACGACCCCGAAGAAGCCGCGGTGAACAGCGAGCTCCGCTCCACCTTGGAAAATGGGCTGGACCAAATATCCCCAGACCTCCGTGCCGCCGTGGTCCTGAGGGACATCCAGGGCCTCTCGACCGAGGAGTCCGCCGAGGTGCTGGACATCTCCATCGCCTCGTTGAAGTCCCGACTTCACCGCGCCAGAATCCTGCTTCGCAAGCACCTGGAGGAGTATTCCTCGCTAACGCTATTGAAAACCTCAGAATCCCAGCCGGAACCCGGCCCCAACCCCCGCCCAGGTCCCCGTTGAATGCGGACGGCAAATACGGACGGAATATCGCCCCTTCCTCGGGGCCTGATTACTAGTGACAACCCGCCCCCGGTTCGCTAACATATCCTAGGGAATTTCGTCTCCTCCAGATTCAAACCGCCTGGCCAAAATACCAGCCCCTAGCCGGCCAGAGTACTTTGAGCACATCCCGCAGATGTTTAGGGGGTTCCACCTTGGCTGACCCGGCCCTTGACCAACTCTGTATAAACACCATCCGATTTCTGGCCGTGGATTCCGTGCAGAAGGCAAAATCGGGTCACCCAGGCACCCCCATGGGAGCGGCGCCCATGGCCTACGCCCTGTGGGACCGGTTCCTACAGCATAATCCCGCCGACCCAACCTGGCCCAACCGCGACCGCTTCGTCCTGTCCCCAGGCCATGCATCGGCATTGCTCTACTCTCTGCTCCACCTGACCGGCTACGACCTGCCGATGGACGAGCTGAAGCAGTTCCGCCAGTGGGGCAGCAAAACTCCCGGGCACCCGGAATACGGTCTCACTCCAGGCGTGGAAGCCACCACCGGGCCCCTGGGCCAAGGCTTTGGAAACGCCGTCGGCATGGCCCTGGCCGAACGTTGGCTGGCCGGCCAATACAACCGGCCCGGTCACCAGATAATCGATCACTACACCTACGCGATCGTCTCCGACGGCGACCTTCAGGAGGGCATCACATCGGAGGCGGCGTCCATGGCGGGCACACTGGGCTTGGGCAAGCTCATCATGCTCTACGACGACAACGATATCTCCATCGAGGGCGACACCGATATAACCTTCCGCGAGAACGTGGCCGCGCGGTTTGAGGCCTACGGCTGGCATGTGATCGGCCCCATCGAAGGGATGGATGTTGAGGCGGTTTCGTCCGCATTGGCCGCCGCCAAAGCGGAGACCGGAAAGCCCAGCATCATCGTCTGCCGCACCGTGATCGGATACGGCAGCCCCAACAAGGCCGGCAAGGCGTCGGCCCACGGAGACCCACTGGGCGAAGAGGAAGTCGGCCTGGCCAAAGAGAAGTTGGGGTGGAAATATGAAGAGGCGTTTTCCGTCCCCGCCGAAGCCGGAGCTCACCTGGGTTTGGCTGCCGGGCGGGGCAGGGCCAAGCAGGCCGAGTGGGACTCGGCTTTCAGCGAGTACCGGGAGGCCTTCCCCACCGAGGCCCAACAACTGGACGATGCCCTGTGCGGACGGCTTCCCCAGGGCTGGGAAGAGGGACTCGACGGCCTTTTTAATGAACCCAATCCCATCGCGACCCGGTCGGCATCGGGCCTGGTGATGAACGCCATATCCAAGGGCGTGCCGGCGTTCCTGGGCGGGTCCGCCGACCTTTCCCCGTCCACCAGGACCATCCTGGAAGACCGCGGCCACATTGGGACTGGGGAATTTTCCGGCCACAACCTCCACTTCGGAGTGCGGGAACACGCCATGGGCGCCGTGGCCAACGGCATGGCCCTGCACGGCGGGGCGATCCCCTATACCGCCACCTTCCTGGTATTCTCCGACTACATGCGCCCCGCCATCCGCCTGGGGGCGTTGATGGGCCAACAGGTGATCTACATCTTCACCCACGATTCCATCGGCGTCGGCGAAGACGGGCCGACCCACCAACCCATCGAGCATCTGATGGCGTTACGGGCGATACCAGGCCTGGTGGTGAGCCGGCCGGCGGACGCCACCGAAACGGTTGAGGTATGGCGTGCGGCCATGTGTAGACGGGACGGGCCCACGGTCATGGCTTTCACCCGCCAGAACCTGCCGGTGCTGGACCGGTCCACGCTGAACCCGGCTTCCGGCGTTCTCAAGGGTGGTTATATCCTCTGGGAGAGCAGCAGTTCCCCCCAGGTGGTGATCATCGGCACCGGGTCCGAGGTCCACATCGCCCTGGAGGCCGGCCAGAAGCTGGAGGGCGAAGGCATCGCGGCCAGGGTGGTCTCCATGCCTTCCTGGGAGATTTTCGACGACCAGCCCAAGGAGTACCGTGACCAGGTCCTGCCACCATCGTTGCGGGCCCGGGTCTCCGTTGAGGCGGGCACCACCATGGGATGGGAGCGGTACGTGGGCCTGGACGGGGCGTCCGTGGGCATGACCGGCTACGGCGCATCGGCCCCCGCCGGTATCCTCTACGAGAAATTCGGCATCACGGCGGAACGGGTCGCCGACGAAGCTCGAAAACTGGTCAACAGGGCCGGTTAACACCCGGCCACAAAAATCTAATGGTCCCGCCCGTCTGCCATCCGGGTGGGGGTGTGATGCGGAAGTTTGACCTTATCGTGATCGGCTCCGGCTCCGGCCTGGAGGTTTCCGCGGATGCGTCCGACGCCGGCTGGACCGTGGCGGTCATCGAAGAAGGCCCCTTCGGCGGCACCTGCCTGAACCGCGGCTGCATCCCCTCGAAGATGCTCATCCACTGCGCCGACGTGA
>JACZXN010000291.1 GCA_022571575.1 Chloroflexota bacterium
CGGACTCGGGAACCCAGGAACCCGTTACACATCCTCCAGGCACAATATAGGTTTCAGGTTCATCGATCTCATAGCCAAGCGGGCCGACATACGGTTGAACGAACGGCGGGCCAAGGCGGTATTGGGCCGGGGAAGGATCGCCGGTCAAGATGTGGTCCTGGCCAAACCCCGCACCTTCATGAACAACAGCGGTGAAGGCATCGAATACCTGTTGGCCCGGTTTGGCGGCCGCCCTTCCGACCTGCTGGTGGTCTACGATGAGATGGCCCTGCCCACCGGCCGCATCAGACTTCGGGCGGCGGGCAGTCACGCGGGCCACAACGGCATCCGTTCCATCATCGCCGCCGTACACACAGAAGAATTCCCCCGGTTGCGGATCGGGGTCGGGCAGCCAGCCAGGGAAGGCGAGTCCATCCCCCACGTGCTGGGGCGGTTCAACAAAGAGGAAGAGCCGCTCATCGCCCAGGCCGTTCAAGACGCCGCCGCCGCGGTGCAGTGCATGTTGGAAGAAAACATAGACGTCGCCATGAACCGCTACAACGTCATTGGCAACTGAGTTGCGTTTCCCAAGCCGCCCCCCATCTTCTCCGGTCCCATACCGCCCATGAATTTTTTCATCGGGCTCGGCCTGTTCCTGATGATGGCGGGTCTGGTCGCGTGTTCCAACTCGCCGGTCGCTGAGCCAACGGTCCCCGCGCCAACGCCGGACCAGACCGGATCAAGCACCCCCGCTGTTGCTGATCCGCCCACTGCCACCGCGGAGCCCGTTGCCGCTGACCCGCCCACCGCCACGGCAGAGCCCACACCCACCATCGGCCGGGTCCCCAGCGAAACCAAGAGGACCACCCAATTCAGTGCTGCGCCGGACCGCGACCTTTTCCGTCTGACCAGAGAGCTGGTGCCCGGCAGTGGTGACATCCCCAGGACCGTCACCGGGGATGCCGTGGAATATTCGGTTGGGCGCATCGACACCTTCTGGTTGGTGGACCTGGCCGATACGGTGGCCTATCAGAGCACCTTCGAATTGGCGCTGGTCACCCCCCATGCCTATTGGTACGTCGAGCAGGGCCTGAGCGTCAGCCAGTCCGGGCTCGAACGCTCGGCCGCCCGGTTCGAAGAGGAAATCTACCCTGCGGTGACCCAGGTGTTCGGAAAGGAATGGAACCCGGGGATCGACAACGACCCGCATCTGAACATACTGAACGCCAGCCTAAAGGGCGTGGCCGGCTACTTCAGCTCCACCGACGAATACCCGACCAGCGTCAGGCCCCGGAGCAACCAGCGCGAGATCATCTACATCAACGCGCTCGGCGTCCCTCCCGGGGGCGCCAACTACGACAACGTCTTGGCCCACGAACTACAACACGCGATTCACTGGAACGCCGACGCCTCCGAGGACACCTGGGTCAACGAAGGACTGGCCGAGTTATCGACCAGCATCGCCCTGGGCACCTCGTTCTCCATCCGTCAATTTCTCCGCGGCGCTCCCATCTCGCTGGTCAACTGGCCGGTCGTTTCCCTAGGAGGCATCGCCAACTACGGGGCTTCATCCCTGTTCATGCACTTCCTCACCGAGCATTACGGCGGGCGAAGCGATCTCAGGGCGCTCCTGGCCCAGCCGGAAGACGGCATAGCGGGAATCGACGCATACCTTGAGCGATTGGGTTACGAATCCCGGTTCAAAGACGTGTTCCGGGAGTGGGCGGCCGCCAATATCCTGGATGGAGACGGGATATTTGGCTATGACAATCTGGACGTGGGCGCCACTATCTCCACGAGCATCAGGGGGTTTGGCGAGTACCGGTCCGAGATGCCCCAATACGCGGTGGAGTACACCGAACTGGAATCGGTCTCCGAGCCCTTCACGCTGTCATTCCAGGGCTCAACCACCACTCCGTTGCTGCCGGTCGACGTGGGCCCCGCCGGGTGTTGGTGGAGCAACACCGGCGATTCCATCGACGCCACTCTGACCCACCGGGTCGAACTCCCGGCAGGCTCGACGGCGGCTCTGGAATACGAGGTCTGGTTCGAGATCGAAGAGGACTGGGACTACGTCTATGTGGAAGTGTCGGTCGATGGCGGACACACCTGGCGGATAATCGAGACCCCGGCAACCTCTCCGGAGAATCCCATCGGGGCCGGCTTCGGCCCTGGCTACACCGGCAACAGCGGGGGTTGGGTTCAGGAATCGGTCGATCTTTCGCCGTATGCCGGAGAAGACCTTTGGGTCCGCCTCCAATACATAACCGACGACGCCATCAACGGCAGTGGGGCCTGTTTTCGTGACCTGTCCGTCGAGGCTGCCGGGATAACGGCTGAAGACGCAGGCTGGGAGGCCCGCGGGTTCGTGTTCACCAACAACGTGGTGCGGCAAGATTTCCAGGTGCAGTTGATCACCTTGGGCGACGAGCCTCTGGTGCGCCGGACGCCGTTGGACGCCCGAAATTACGGAGAACTGACTCTTCTTCCGCCAAGGGAGGGAGAGCGGCTGATCGTGGCGGTGGGGTCGTTGGCGGAGAAGACCCGGCAGCCGGCCAGCTACACTCTCAGGGTGGGACCTGCAAAGTAGGTCAAAGGCTTTAGCAGTCCTGGCCGGCAGCCAGCCCCATCCCACGGGACGGGACGAGCCGGCGCGCTAAGGCGGAGGATGGCCGGACCGCTAGAGGATGGGCAGATACCGTGAGATCTCGTAGTCGGTCACCGTGGCCCGGTATTCGTCCCACTCGATCTTCTTGTTCTGAATGAAACTATGGAGGATGTGCTCGCCCAACGAGTCCCGCAACAACTCGCTATCCTCGGCCAGGATGATGGCCTCTCCCAGGCTGCCGGGCAGCGGTTTGATCCCCTTGGCCTGACGCTCCTCGGAGGTCATGGTGAACACGTTGCCCTCCACCGGAGGCGGCACGGGGTATTCCTGTTCGATACCCTTGAACCCGGCCGCCAGCATCACGCTGAAGGCCAGATAGGGATTGCAGGCCGGGTCGGGGGCGCGGTACTCCACACGCATGGAGCTCTCGTAACCGGGCTTATGAGCAGGCACCCGGATCAGGTCCGCGCGGCTGATGTGGGCCCAAGAAATGAACGCCGGAGCTTCAAATCCGGGCACCAGGCGCTTGTAGGAGTTGACCCATTGATTGGTCACCAGGGTGATCTCGGGCGCGTGGTGCAGCAGGCCGGCGATGAACCGCTTACCCGTGATGGACAGGTGGTGTTCGTCGTCCGGGTCGAAGAAGGTGTTCTTGTCGCCCTTGAACAGCGACTGATGGATATGCATCCCGGAGCCGTTCATTCCCGAGATGGGCTTGGGCATGAACGTGGCGTAGGCGGACTTCAGTTGGGCCAACTCTTTAATCACCAACTTGGCGGTCATCACGTTGTCGGCCATGGTCAGGGCATCCGTATATTGCAGGTCTATCT
>JACZXN010000292.1 GCA_022571575.1 Chloroflexota bacterium
GGTTCTTGGCGCATCTTGGCGGCCTGGATGGAGATGGAGAGGTTCTCTTTGGTATTGGACTGCCCAACGAAATCCTCCAGCCGCCTGGGCCGCAAAGACACATCCTGGTCTTCCTGTTGGAGGTCGCCCGATACCAGACGTTCGGCCATCCTATTCTCCCGTCGCCGTCTTAGCCCGTCGCCACGTCAACCCTGCCCGCCGTCCCGCCTGCCGTCCAGATGGATGCCCAACACATTTTAGCCGGGCCACAGCCCCAAGGGTCAAGAATCGCTTGTCACGTATTTACTCGACAAACTTGCGAAATACCAGGCAGGCGTTCTGGCCGCCGAAGCCAAAGGCGTTGGACAGCGCCACCCGCACATCCTTGGCCCGCGCCTGATTGGGCACGTAGTCCAGGTCGCAGTCCGGGTCCGGAGTTTCAAGATTGACGGTCGGGTGGATGGTGGCCTCGGTGATGGTCATCACGCAGGCGGCGGCGTCCAATGACCCGGCCGCGCCCAGGGAATGGCCGATCATGGACTTGGTGGAACTGATGGGTATCTGATAGGCCAGATCGCCGAACAGCCGTTTGATGGCAACGGTCTCCAGGGCGTCGTTCAGCGGCGTGGATGTGCCGTGGGCGTTGATGTAGTCCACCTGGTCCAGGGGTATTTGGGCGTCGTCCAAGGCCATCCGCATCGCTTCCGCCGCGCTGGTCCCGGACTCCTCCGGCTGCACCGGGTGTCCCGCGTCGCTGGTGCAGCCGAAGCCCGCCAACTCCACCAGGATGTTGGCGCCACGGTCCAGAGCGTGCTCCAGGCGCTCCAGGACCAAGATCACCGAGCCCTCCGCGGGGATAAAACCGTCCCGGCCGGAATCAAAGGGCCGGCTGGCTTTCTCCGGCTCGTCGTTCCTGGTGCTGAGGGCCCGCATCACCGCGAATCCGGAGAGGCCCAGCAGGCTGATGCCGGCCTCGGTGCCGCCGGCCAGCATCACGTCGGCGGCGCCCCTCCGGACCACGGCCAGGGCCTCGCCCAGGGCCTGGTTGGAGGCGGCGCAGGCGGTGGTGGCGGTGGAGTTGTAACCGTGGGCCCCGGTGTAGCGGCTCACGGCGGCGGCGGCCATATTGGGCAGGATCATGGGAAAGAAGAAGGGGGACATCCGCATCCCGCCGCGGTCGGCCAGGATGCGGCAGTTCTCCTCCAGGGTCGGGAACCCGCCGTTGCCGTTGCCCAGTATCACTCCCACCCGGTAGGGGTCTTCCTTGGAGATGTCCAACGACGCCGATTCCACGGCCTGGAGACTGGCGGCGACGGCCAGTTGGGTGAAGCGGGCCATCCTCCGGGCTTCCTTGGCGCCCATGTAGGCGCCGGGGTCGAAGCCGGTGACCTCACCGGAGATCCGGCAGGGATAGCCCGTTGGGTCGCAGAGGGTCATCGGGCCGATGCCGGACTTTCCCGCCGTCAGGTTCCGCCAATATTCCTCGGGGTTCTCGCCCAGTGGGGTCATGGCCCCCATTCCGGTGATCACTACCCTAACCCGCTCATCAGCCACTGGAGATGCTCCTGACGATTCGATTCTTGATGCCGCCACAGCCCGGCAACCCCTACGGGGCCGGCCTTGCCGGCGGCGGTAATTCGGGATATATCTCGGGTTCGATGCCGAGCACCGCTTCCCGGACCTCGGCGGTCAGAAACAGCGAGCCGGTGGCCAGCACCAGGTCATTTTCTCCCGCGCTGTCCATGGCCATCTTGAGGGCGTCGGCGGGGGCGGAAGCCTCCCTGGTATCCACCCCTGCTCTGGCGAAGAGACCGGCAACTTCACCGGGCGATAGGGAACGGGGATGGCGGGAAGCGGTGGCGAATACCAGGTCCGCCTTTTCGCCCAGGGCCTGAGCCATGCCCTCCACGTCCTTGTCACTGGAGAAGCCAGCCACCAGTATGAGCCTTTGGAAGTGCAGATACTTGGGCAACGACTTCAATAGGCTCTCCACAGAGTATACGTTGTGGGCCCCATCGGCCACCACGAGGGGAGACCGCGACAATACCTCCATCCGGCAGGGCCAGTTCACCCTTTCGAAGCCGGCTGCGATGGCCTGGCGCGGCGCTTCTATCCCCTGGCTGGCCAGCGCCTCCAGGGCAGCCACCGCCGTCGCGGCGTTCTCCAGTTGGTGAATGCCCAACAGCGGGATCCGCAGGTCATATTCGCCGTTCAGGCCTCTGACTTTTAAGCTCTGACCGTCGGTCCCGAATTGCCCTTCCTCCCAGGTGACGTCCCTCCCCACCAGTATGGGCGCCGCCTCTCTTTCTTCGCAGGCGGCCAGGATCGGCGATAGGGCCTCGGGCGTTTGCGGGGCGATCACCACGGTTGCCCCCGGCTTGATGATCCCGGCCTTGTCGGCGGCGATCTCTCCGATGGTGTTTCCCAGGATGGCCGTGTGGTCCAAGCTGATCGAGGTGATGACGCAAACTCCGGCGTCCAGGACGTTGGTGGCGTCCAACCGGCCGCCCAACCCAACCTCGATGATCTGCACGCCGGCCCGATCCTGGGCGAAACACTGGAAGGCCATGCCGGTGAGGTACTCGAATAGGGTCAAAGGCCCCACGGCGGGGTCGTTCTTGAGCTCTTCATGGATGGGCCACAATCCCTCCACCAGACCGGCGAAACCCTCCGGGGAGATGGGTTCCGAATCGCGGCGGATGCGCTCTCTAAAGGTATGGAGGTGCGGCGAAGAATAGAACCCGGTGTGGAAACCAGCCGCGCGGAGGGCCGCATCGCATAGGGCCGCCGTGCTGCCCTTGCCCTTGGTTCCGGCGATGTGGACCGCCGGGACCTGATGTTGCGGGTTGCCCAACCGGTCCAGCAGCGCCTCCATCCTGGTCAGATCGTAGATGGATTTCTGGCGAGGCCCGGCGACCCTGTTTCTTTCGTGGTCAACCAGGGTCAGAAGGCGGGCAATCGACTGGCGGTAGTCCAATTGGCTCCTAGAGGGTAGACGGGAAAGAGAGTTCCGGCGGTAAAGACTTGTGGTGGAAGTCGATCCAGATAGAAAGGGCTAATGGTCGCGGACACGGCGGGGCATCGACCCCAAGAGCATCTGGATGCTGTCGGCCATTCCCACCGAGTTTACGAAGTCTATGTTACCTTCCATGGGCCGGGGGGTAAACCCAAATACCCGCTCCACCTCGCCCAACTCCGCCACGCTCCGGATGCCCAGCATCTTTAGTTGGTCCGTGGTGATGGGCGGTCTGGGCATGAACGCCTGACTGACCGCGACGGCGCCGTAGGTAAGCCACACCGGCAGGTGGAACCGCAAGCGCCGCTTGCCCATGGCCGAGGCCACCTCTGAGACCACTTCGTTGTAGCTCAAGCGTTTGGTCCCGCCCAGGTCCAGGGTCCGGCCCTTCAGGTCGTCCCTCCCCAGGGTTATGGCGAT
>JACZXN010000293.1 GCA_022571575.1 Chloroflexota bacterium
CGTCCATCTCAGAGAAGTCTTCCAACGGGACGATCCGGATGGTGGGAAGTTCCACCGGGTTGGCCCCGGCCTCTTCCAGAAGCGTGCATAGCCGGGAAGCCTGGGAGCGGGACCGGGTGACCAACACTCGTTTGCCGAACAGGGTGCGTTTATCGAACCAGGCCAGTTCTTCCCGGAGATTGACCACTTCGCCGATGACGGTGATCACGGGCGGAGTCAGCCCCGCTTCTTTCCCTAAATCCAAGATATTGGCGATGTTGCCGGTGACGGTCCGCTGTTCGCTCCAGGTGGCCCACTGCACCAGGGCCACCGGAGTGGTGGCGGGTAGGCCCGCTTGTTGCAGGGTCGCCAGGATCTTTTCCAACGACGCCCAGCCCATGAGCACCACCAGGGTGCCGCCGTTCTTGGCCAGGACCTCCCAGGGGACGGTGGACTCGGCCTTGGACGGGTCCTCGCTGCCGCTGACCACCGTGAAGGTCGTCGAGATGCCCCGGTGGGTCAGGGGGATGCCCGCGTAGGCCGGTCCGGCGATGGCGGAGGTCACGCCGGGCACGATCTCAAACGGCAGGCCGTTGGCCTTGAGTTCTAGGGCCTCTTCGCCCCCCCGGCCAAAGACAAAGGGGTCGCCGCCCTTCAGCCGCACCACGGTGAGCCCCTGGGACGCCTTTTCCACCAGCAGTTGGTTGATCTCGGGTTGGGTCAATTGCGCACGTCCGCGGGCTTTGCCCACGAAGATGCGCTCGGCGCTTTCGGGGACCGCCCGTAGCAGCGCCGGGTCCACCAGCCGGTCGTAGACGACCACTTGGGCCTGCTCCAACGCGCGCATTCCCTTAACTGTGATTAGTCCGGGGTCGCCGGGTCCGGCGCCCACCAGATAGACTTTTCCGGTCAATCTTTCATCTCTTGAGAACGCGAATCATGCCTGGTTGTCCCTAGCCGCGGCCAGTAGGTCGGGGCCGCCCCGTTCCACCAGGGCGAGGTAGGCGTCGTTCGCCAGTTGCAGCGGATCCCGTTTCAGGCCCTGGATCTTGGTGCTGAAGCTCTTTTCGCCATCCACGGTGCTCACGTAGATCGTCATGACGATGTTGTCTCCGTTGCACCGGGCATAGGCGCCCACGGGTATGCTACAGCCACCGCCCAATCTCGCCAGGAATCCCCGTTCGGCGGTGGCTTCGTAGCGAGTATCCGAGTCGTCGATGGCCGACAATAGCTCCAGCATCCGGTGGTCGTCCGCCCGGGCCTCCACCGCCAGGATGCCTTGTCCGGGTGGTGGCACGAACTGGCTGGCGGACAGGTATTCGGCGATCTGGTCTTGCAGCCCTAGGCGGATCATGCCGGCGGCGGCCAATATAGCCCCGTCCGCCTCCTCACCTTGGGCCTTGCGCAACCGGGTCTCCACGTTGCCCCTGATGGAGACCACCTCCACCTGGGGGGCGTTTTGCTTCAACTGGGCGGCGCGGCGGGGGCTGCTGGTCCCGATCCTGGCGCCTTGGGGTAGCTCATCCAGGGGGCACCCGTACCGGTTTATCAGCACGTCCCTTGGGTCTTCTCTGGCCAGTACCGCTCCCAAGACTAGACCGTCGGCCAACTGGGTGGGCATGTCCTTGAGGCTATGGACGGCGATGTCCAGTTTGCCGTCCAGGAGTTCTTGTTCGAGTTCCTTGACGAAGATGCCCAGGCCCATGCCCGCCAGGTGCGATGTCTGGTCGGCGTCGCCCCTGGTCCGGACGGTGTCGACCTCAAATTCGAGGGCTGGGCTGTTGGCCTTCAGCCGGCTGATCACCACATGGTCTTGAATCAGGGCCAGGGCGCTGCCCCGGCTGCCCACCTTGATGGCTGGGATGCCCGATCCCGTTGAGCTTTCGTCTGAGTCGCTGGTGGTCAAGCGGTTAGTCCCCCGCTGTTTGGGCCATGCGGTCTTGGTTGCGCCCGTTTGCAGCGGACTCGGGCGAATCCTGCCTGCCAAGGCCCTCTGTCTGGCAGCCGCCGGAGACGCATTCCGCGATGTTGGAGCACTTCCCACTGGAATCTTTGCCCAACAGGCCATTCATCAGGAGGTCCAGGGCCTCTTCTTCGCGGTCCGATTTCACCAGGCTGAGGACCTCCGGGGTCATGGCGCATTGCCACCGCTGGGGGTCGATCGCCACCTGTTTATCTTTGATCACTTGGCGGGCCTTGGAGAGCACGCCGGTGGCGTCGGCCCAGTCCAGGTCTGGAGAGCCGGACAGGGTTTCCCGCAGCTTGCGGGCCAAGGCCGGGCTGGCGCCGCCGGTGGAGATGGCGATGGTCACCGGGCCGCGTTCCACGATGGATGGCGCGATGAATGAGCAGCGGGGCATGTCGTCCACCGCGTTGAGCAAAACGCCCAGCGTCTCGGCCTCTTCGAATATCTCTTGGTTGACCACCCGGTCGTTGGTGGCCGCGATGGCCAAGAACGCCCCCTGGAGGTCGCCGGCCCGGTACTTGCGAAGGTCCAACTCAACTTCGCCAAGGCCGGCGAACTTGCGGATGGCCTGGGTGGCGTCAGGGCTGATCACGATGATCTTCGCGCCCGAATCGAGCAGCTTGGAGATCTTGCCCTCTGCGATCTGGCCGCCGCCGATGATGACGCACCTGCGTCCGGTGAGGTTCAGGAAAACGGGATAAAATGTCGTCATAAGCTCTTCATATCTAGACATGACGGACATGCCGCCATGATTTGGATTTACGCCGTGATCGCCACGTCGGGTTTTTCCTTTTCCAGGTAATCGTCGTAGTCGGGCACGAAGTACCGGACCCGGGTCTTCTTGTACTCTCTGGTGCTGTAGAGCACCAGGCGTTCGGTTATGCCCGTGGCCTCGCTGATCTCATTGTTGATCTCTTCGCAGCCTTCGGGAGTGGTCGCGTGGACCATGGTGAAGTGGGAGTAGGGCCAGTCGGGGAATGTCGGACGCTCGTAACAATGGGTTACGGCGTCGTGGGCAGCCATGATCAAGCCAACTTCCTCGGACCGCTCCTCGGGAACATTCCAGACGATCATGGCGTTGGCCTTGAAGCCTGACCGGCGGTGGTGCAGCACCGCGCTATAGCGCCGCATGATCCGCCGTTCTTGGAAGTCCTTGGCCAATGCGAACATCTCATCGGTGGTCATGCCCAATTGCTGGGCGGTCTTATCGTAGGGACGGGGGATCAATTCAAGGTCTTCCTGCATCCCCCGGATGGCGTCCTTCTCGGCTTCGGTCACCGGGACCGCCTTGTTCCAGGATTCAGCGGCCTCCTTGTCGGCGGCGGCTTTGGCCTCGCCCGATTTAACATTGTCGGGACTGAACTTGAACGAAGAGCCCTTCTTCTTGACCATGTCGAAGTTCACGCCACTCTTGAAGACCCGTTTGGTGGGCATCATCCGCTGTTCCCGGGC
>JACZXN010000294.1 GCA_022571575.1 Chloroflexota bacterium
GCTTCCTTTTGTTGGTTGCCCGTTAGTTGCCCCATTAATTGACCGTTGATCGCCGATCTGGATCGCCGGCCGGGGGTTTTGGCGGTTGCGCTTCCCAGGAACATCAGGGCGCCGGAGAGGATCCAGTGACATTCCGTTTGCAGATGGGTAGCTATGCGGGTAGCGGCACGGCAATCGATGGGCAAAGGTTTACCGGCTTTCGAGGTCAGCCGCCTTCGCCGTCTCCTGGCCTGCGCCGCTGCTCCAACCTGAGGAACTGCTCCAGGTCCCGGACCACTTCGGCCGGGTCCAGTATCTCGGGGGCGTCCAAAGCGTCGTCATAGCGGCCTTCCAGCTTCGTGACGTAGCTCCGCAGCTGCTCATCTTTGGACAGCGCTTCCTCCACCTCTCCGTCGAAGGTCGTGGCCGCCTCCGCCAACTCGGAGAGGTCGAGGGGCAGCTCGAGTAGCTTGATAAGTATCTTGGCCAGGGTATAGCCAACCCGGTAGTTGGGCGCCGCTTGAAGATAATGGGAGGTGTGGCCCCACACCGACGCATAACCCATTCCCTGATTGGTGCAGGCCTCCATCACGACCGAGCTGATACCAGACGGGCCCTGGTAGTTGGATGCCTTTGCGCCGGCATCATCCAGCACCTGTTGGAGGCGGGTGTCCGTACCCGAGCCGGACAGCTTTACCTCCCGGGTGTGGGGGACGGCGTCGAGAAGGGCCCCAACATGAATCACCGTCTTGACTCCGTGCTCCTTGGCCAAGTCGGCGATGGTGTTGGAAAATGTCCGCCACTTCAGATTCGGCTCCACGCCCAGGAATGCCATGGTCCCCGTGCCGGAACCGTTGGCAGTCCAATAGCTAAATTCGTTGGCCGGCCAACGAAGACGGCGGCGGCCGTCTTTGGTCCGGCTGCTATAGGGCCGCGTCTGCGCGAAGTCGTAAAACTCCTCTGGGTCGATCTCCGCGAATTTCTTTGCCCCAAGTTTTCGCTGCAAGAATTTTATCGCCGTAGTGGCTGCATCCCCGGCGTCGGCCCAGCCTCCAAAGGCCAGGACCAGGTAGTCCAGGGGGACTTGCGGCTGGTGATGGATGGTCAAGTAACTCATTAGGTTGCGGTAATTACCCTTGGCTAATGATGGACCGTGTAGTGGACTAACGTGAAGAGATTGACCCGGCTGATGCATCCGGTTAATTACGAGTTTCGGAGATTCCAGTGTAACATCCCGGCATTGGGGTCACAAGGTAGCGTGTGGCTAGCGGCAGGGTCAGGCCCAGGCGCCGCGCCGCCGCAGGGTGTCTTCATCGAGCTCTATCCCCCAGCCGGGCTCGTCCAGCAGGGTCAGTTCGCCGTTGATTATCTCCGGCCGCATGGTGAATAGCTCAGCCCATATGGGGTCCCTCTCTCCGGTGGGGAAGGTTTCCACGATCTCTCCCACGGACAGGCCTGCCACCAGGTGCCCGTGGATCTGGGGGTCGTGATGCGGCGCCAGCCGCACGTTCTGCATGGCGCAAAGCCCGGCGACCTTCAGACATTCCGTGATGCCCGCGGTCCGGGTGCAGTCGAACTGCATGACCTTGATGCCGCCCCGTTGGATCAGGTCCCGGGCGTGCCACCGGTGCACCGCGCCCTCCCCGGAGGCGATGGGGATGGAAGTGGCGGCGGCCACCTGAGCCAGCCCTTCAACGTTGTCGTACCAGTGGACCGGCTCCTCCAACCATCGGATCCCCAAGGGCTCCAGCAGGTGCGCCGCCCGGATCGCCGTGTCCACGTCGTAACCCTCGTTAACGTCCAGCATCAGGTCCACGCCCGCGCCCAGTGCCTCGCGCACCGCCTGGATCCGGGCGACATCCTCTTCCACGCCAACCCCGCCTATCTTCAGCTTGATGGCGCTGTACCCCATGTCGACATAGGTCTCGCACTCCTGCACCAGCTCGGCGATACCCTTTCCCTCCTGGTAATAGCCGCCGGTCACGTAGCAGGGCACCTTTTTGCTGACGCCGCCCAGGAGCTTGTACACCGGCATGCCCGCGGCCTTGCCCTTGATATCCCACAGGGCGATGTCCACGCCGGCGATGGCGGTCATCAGCTGAGGACGGCCCCAGCCCTGGGTAGCCCAACCACGCTGGAAGGTGAGCCCAAACATCAGGTCCCAGAGCCGCTCGTTGTCCAGCGGGTCCTGGCCCACGAGCAGGGGTTTCAGTACCTCCACCACCAGCCGGGATGCGCCCTCGGCCTGGATCTTGCCGTCGGCATCCCGGCTATAGACGCCGGGATATCCCATGCCGGAGCCGTGGGCTTCACCTATGCCCACCGGTCCCTCGTCGGTATGCACCCGCACTACCAGCTCGCTGACCGCGCCAATGGGCCGCAAGGACGTCCAGAACGCCTGCTCCGGCGCGGGCCACGCCACCGCGATCGCCTCGATGTCGGTTATCTTCATGTTTGAGTTAGTCCTTACAAGGCTGAATCACGAGCCCCGGGCTATCATCCGGCGCGCGGTATCCTCGTCCCTGGGGTTTTCATGCGCATGCTGTACACCGAGGTGCGGGCGGTGAAAAACATGGTCCGGTGGTCCGGGCCGCCCCAGGCGCAGTTGGCCGGGATCTCGGGCAGACGGATTATACCCAGATGCCGCCCGTCGGGCTCGAAGACCCAGCAGCCGCCGGGACCGGTGCAGTAGACGCGGCCTTCCGCGTCCACTTTCATCCCGTCGGGAACGCCGTCCGGCTCGTCGGAGGCCATGTCCGCGAATAGCCGGGCGTTGCCTATCGAACCGTCTGGGTTCACGTCGTAGGCGTTGATCAGCGGTGGATTACGGGTGTTGGCTACATACAACGTCCGTTCATCGGGAGACAACGCAAGACCGTTGGGAAAGTCCAGGTCGGATATCAGCAGGGACACGGTCCCATCCAGCGCCACCCGGTGAACTCCGCTGAAATCCATCTCCCTTTCCGGCGGCTCCATCCGGCCGGCGGGATTGGTAAAGTAGACGCTGCCGTCGGAGCGGCAGATCAAGTCGTTGGGCCGGTTCAGGCGTTTCCCGTCCCACCGATCGGCGACGGCTGTTATGGCGCCATCGGGCTCCATCCGCGCCACCCGCCGGCCATCGCCCTCGCACATGATCAACCGGCCCTGGAGGTCGAATGTAAGCCCGTTTGAGCCGCCGCTGTTCTCGCGAAACACCTCGGGCTGGCCGCCGGGCGCCAAGCGGTGGATGAGGCTTCGGCGTATATCGACGAAAAGCAGGTGGCCATCCGGGTGCCAGACCGGGCCTTCTGTAAACTCAAAGCCGGTAGCCAGGCGTTCTGCTTGAGAGGACTCGACGATCTGGTCCAAGTTGTCAGGCATGGTTACCCCCTGTGTTGGCCGGATGAAGGTTACTACTCGGGACCGGATCTACCG
>JACZXN010000295.1 GCA_022571575.1 Chloroflexota bacterium
AAACCCGGTTGTTGCTAAGAGTTCCGTCGGCGGCGACATCGAAGGCCCTGATCTTGCGGTGCTCGCAAACCAGGCCTTTCTCCGCCTCTTCGAAACAGACCTGGCTTTCCCGGCTGATGGCCACGTATAGGACGGACTCGTCCGGGGAAAATGCCAGTCCGTTGGGGTACTCGCAGCCGTCGGTGGCCACGGAGATCGCGCCGCCGGGCGCGATGCGGAACACACCGGCGAAATCGTACTCGCGGTCGGCCTCGGGCACCCGCAGCTGCGGGTCGGTGAAATAGATACTACCGTCGGACCGGCAGACCACGTCGTTGGGCTTGTTGAACCGTTTGCCCTCCCATCGGTCGGCGATCACGGTCACCGTGCCGTCGGCGTCCATGCGGGTGACACGGCGGTTGTCGGCGCCTTCGCACATCAGGAGACGGCCCTGACGGTCGAAGGTGCAACCGTTGCCCTCGCCCGTGTTCTCCCGCACCACGCTCACCCCGGCGGTCTGGTCCCAGCGAAGCAGCCGGTTGCCAACCAAGTCCACGAAGGTCAGGTAGCCCTCCGGGTGCCAGAGCGGTCCTTCCGTGTTGCCCAGATCGGTGGCTAACCGGGTGTGCTCGGGTGATTCAAGGATGTCGGCGAGGCTGTCAGGCATCAGAAACTCCGGTGGTCGAGCCGGATGGGCAACACGATCAACAGGCGGGATTATAACAGCATGCCGTGCGTGGCGCACTCTCCGGCGGACCGGCGCCAGCCCTTTCGCCAAGCCCCGTGGGTTGGTCCATCGATTGACCGGCTTGGGGGGCTTGATTAGAATGCCAGTCACCTGCCCTGGAACTGATGGCCAGAACTGAAGGCCGCGGGAGAACATCATGGTCAACATGAAACCAAAGGACTCTGTCGAGGAGATCGCCGTGGAGCTTCGCGCCCAGGCGGTCCGTCTCTGGGGCGAGCAGCGGGCCGAAGAACTGGAAGAATCCCTGCGCCAGACCGCCCTACATCTCTGGGAGGTGGGGCAGGTGACACCCCACCGGGACCTGGAGCCCGGCTTTTATCAATGACCCCGCACCCGAATCCCGAGCCGAACCCCGAGCCAGAATCCCAAATCCCGCATGAGGTCTAATCATGCCCCAGCACTATGAACTAACAGTGTCCGAGGCCGCCCGGCAGATCAAAGCGAAGACCCTGTCGCCGGTGGAACTGGCCCAGTCGCTCCTGGACCGTATCGACGCCACCGATAAGGACCTCAAAGCCTGGGTGACCATCGACCGGGAAGAGGTCCTGAGCACCGCCAAAGAGCGGGAGGAAGAGGCCCGGCAGGGGAAGTCTCTGGGATTGCTCCACGGCGTGCCGGTGGGGCTGAAAGACATCTTCTACACCGCCGGGATGAAGACCGCGGCCGGGTCCAAGGTCTACGCCGATTTCGTGCCCGATTACGACGCCACCTCGGTGGCCAAGATCAAAGAGGCCGGCGGCATCATCCTGGGCAAAGCGGTGACCACCGAATTCGCCACTTCAGACCCGGCGCCCACCTACAATCCGTGGAACTTCGAACACACTCCGGGCGGTTCCAGCGCAGGATCATCCGTCGCCGTCGCCACCAAGACAGTGGGGGCGGCCCTGGGCTCCCAGACCGGCGGCTCCACCTGCCGCCCGGCCGCCTACAACGGCATCGTGGGACTCAAGGCCACCTATGGCCGCATCAGCCGTTACGGGGTGGTGCCGGTGAGTTGGTCGCTGGACCACGTGGGCATCCTGGTGCGCACCGTGGAGGACGCCGCCCTGATGCTGCAGGTTATGTCCGGTGAAGACCCCAACGACCCCGGTTCCGCCAGCGAGCCGGTGCCCGATTTCTTGAAACAGATGGCCGAGCATGACCGGCCGCCCCGCATCGGGATCGTGAGCCAGTATTTCGAGGAGGAGTCCACGCCGGAAGTCTGGGCCCACACTCAGTCCGTCGTCCAGAAGTTGGCCGCCGCCGGGGCCGAGATCATCGAACTGGGCCTTCCGGACAGCTTCGAGACCGCCCACAGTGCACAGCGCATCGTGATGAACGTGGAGTGCGCCGCCTTCCACGAGCAGTTTCACGCCACCCAGGCCGAGGACTACGGTCCACGGGTCCGCGCCGGAATGGAGATGGGCATGTTGATCCCGGCCACCAAGTACCTGCAGGCCCAGCGGCTTCGCCGCCAGTTCCGGCGGGACATGGTCCAGATGGTGCAGCAGGTGGACGCGGTGATCACGCCCGCCACTCCGGCCCCCGCTCCCAGGGACCGGAACACCACCGGAGACGCTTCCTTCCAGGTGCCCTGGACCACCAGCGGCCTGCCGACGGTCACCCTACCCTCCGGACTGAGCGAAGACGGGATGCCCCTGGCGGTGCAGTTGGGCGCGCTGCCCTTTGAAGAGGGAAAACTTCTGGGCGTGTCCAAGTGGTGCGAAGCGGTTCTCGGGGTGAAACTTTCACCACCCAATTACAGCTAGAACCGGCCCATCGTGTAAACCCTACTCTTCCTGTGGGCATCCAAGTTTCTGGCCGACGCCGTTCCTCAGTGAAACCCTGGTCCGAATATAATATTGTCCAGGATCAGTGGAGGTTGAGGCCTCGGGAAAGGAGCTCCGGTGAAGAGAGACTACGACTTGCTGATCATTGGCGGGGGTTCGGCGGGGCTGACCGCCGCCCGGTTCGCCCGCCAGATGGACCTTTCCGTGGCGTTGGTGGAGAAGGACCGTATGGGCGGCGACTGCACCTGGAGCGGGTGCGTGCCCAGCAAGACCCTGCTCAAGGCGGCCAGGTCTGCCCAAAATATCAGAGATGCCGCACGCTTCGGGATAACCGCGTCCGAGCCGGTCATCGACTTCAAGTCGGTGATGGGCCGGGTCAGTTCCGTGGTGCAGGAGATATTCGAGAGAGAATCGCCGGATACCCTGCGGGCCGAGGGCATCGACGTTATCCAGGGCGCGGCCCATTTCACGGACCGGCGGACGGTATCGGTGGACGGCAGAGAGATCAGCGCCCGCCGGTTCTTGCTCTGCACCGGGGCCCGGCCCATGATTCCGCCCATCGAGGGTCTGGCGGATGTTGATTTCCTGACCTATGAGACCATCTGGGGCTTGGAAGAGCTGCCAACGCGGCTGGCCGTCATCGGCGGCGGCCCCATCGGCTGTGAGCTGGCGCAGGCCTTCTGCCGGCTGGGTTCGTCAGTGACCCTGGTGGAGGGCGCCGGCCGAATCATGCTGCAGGACGAGCCGGAAGCCGCGGAAGTGGTCGCCCAGCGGCTGACCGCGGACGGGGTGGACTTGCGGACCGGCGCGGCGCTGGAGCGAGTGGAGAAGACCGCCAGCGGCGTTCGGCTGGCCCTGGGCGGAGGCGGTCAGGTTGAGGCCAGCGCGGT
>JACZXN010000296.1 GCA_022571575.1 Chloroflexota bacterium
ATGACTACGACACCCTGCTCCCCCGCGTCAAGTCCGTCACCGCCATGGAGTTCCCCACCGAGGACGACACTATCTAACGGGCGGGTCTTGCCTCGACCCCGCGCGTCTTCGCCCCGGCCTTCGTGGCCGGGGCATTTTTTTGCCCATCACCCCCGGACAATGGGTCCGGAGTCTATTTCAACTCCTATGGTGGTTAAATCCGCAGGTGCGGTATACTGTCGGGAACAGTTTCCCTGCCTCCGTAGTCCCCCTGAGATGCTGGTATCCCAACGCAACCAAAGGAGAGCGGAGTCCATGGCCACCAAGACTGAGCAGGGCGGCTTCAGCCGCATCGTCGACGTGGACGCCGGCGCCATCAGCCGCGAGATCTTCGTCAACGAAGACATCTACCGGCAAGAGCAGGAACAGATATTCGCCCAGGCGTGGCTCTTCGTGGGCCACGAGAGCCAGATAACCAAGCCCGGAGATTACTTCGTTTCGTCCATGGGCGAGGAATCGGTGATCCTGTGCCGGGACCGCGAGGACCGGATACAGGTCTTTCTCAACTCATGCACCCACCGCGGGATGAAGGTCTGCCGCTATGACGAGGGCAACACCCCCGTTTTCTCCTGCCCGTACCACGGTTGGAGCTTCGCCACCGACGGCAAGCTGGTGGGCGTTCCCTACTTCAAGGACGCCTACAAAGAGACCCTGGACAAGTCCAAGTGGGGCCTGATAAAAGTGCCCCAGATGCATAACTACAAGGGCAGCATCTGGGCCACCTGGGACAAGAAAGCGCCGCCCTTCCTGGACTACCTGGGCGACATGAAGATGTTCTTGGACCTGGCCCTGGACGGCCGCGACGGCAGCGAGGGCGGCTCCGAGGTCCTGGGCGGAGTCCAGAAGTGGACCATGCCCAGCAACTGGAAGTTCGCCGCCGAGAATTTCGCCGGGGACGGCTACCACAACATCAGCCACCGCTCGGTGGACATGGTGGGCATCGGCCCCAGCGGACGGGGACGGCGGGATGACGATGAGGTCCCGCGGGGCCAGCGGCTGAACATCTCCTTCCCGGACCTGGGCCACGCCGCCGTGGTCAATATGCTACCTGAGGACCTGCCCCAGACCGCCACCTACACCAGTGATAAGGTGGTGGAAGAATACTTCCGGGAGCAGGAAGCCAAAAGGCGCGCCAGCCTGGGAGACCGCCCCAACCTCATCGGCACAGTGGGCACGGTGTTCCCCAACATGTCCTACCTGGCCCGTCAGCCCCGCTCCATCGCCATGTGGCACCCCAGGGGACCCAACATGACCGAGGCCTGGCGGTGGTACTTGATCGACAAGGACACCCCGTCAGAGGTCAAGGAGGTCCTGCGCAAATATTACATCCGCTACTCCGGCCCCGGCGGGATGACCGAGCAAGACGACATGGAAAACTGGAACTACGCCCATAACGCCAGCAAGGGGGTCATCGCGCGCCGGACCCCCTACAACTACGAGATGGGCATCGGCCATATCCGGGAGGACACCGGACTGCCCGGCGTGGTCACCGAACTCATCTGCGAGGAGAACGCGCGGGGCTTCTACCGCCGTTGGGCCGCCATGATGGACGCCAAAAGTTGGGATGACCTGGCGCCCATCGCCAAAGCCCGGTCCAACGGCAACGCACGCGGCGGCAACGGACGCGGGAAAAAGAGATAATCCACCCCGGTGTATAACGGCATTGGCGGCGCCAAATCATTCAATATTGGAGAGAGACATGGCCAGCGTAACGCAACTGGGATACGTGGGACTGAGCGTAAGCAACGTGGAGGAGTGGGAACACTTCGCCACTGATGTGTTGGGGCTACAGAGCAACGGCATAGATTCCGACGGCAATCTGTCGCTGCGGATGGACGAATACAGCCACCGCTTCTTCATCCAGCCCACCGGCAAGGACGACGTCGCATTCGTCGGCTGGCAGGTGACCGACGAGCCCGCCCTCAGGGAGATGGCGGAGCAACTGCGCCAGGCCGGCATCGAGGTCACCGAGGGCACCGACGACGAGAACAAGTCGCGCCGGGTCGAGGGCATGATCAAGTTCGACGACCCCGAGGGCACCCCCACGGAGATCTTCTACGGCCCTCCCATCAGCTTTGACCGCCCCTTCAATTCGCCCCGCGCCATCGGTTTCGTGACCGGCGATCAGGGCCTGGGCCACGTGGTCTACCACGTTGAAAACCTGGACCGAACGGTAAAATTCTACCGCGACGTGTTGGGCATGAAGATCAGCGACTTCATCCGCAACCTGGCCTTCTTCCACTGCAACCCCCGCCACCACTCGCTGGCGTTGATCGAGGCCAAAGCGCCCAAGAAACTGAACCACTTCATGCTCCAGACCCAGTCGATGAACGACGTGGGCACCACCTACGACATGGTGCTGGACCAAGAGATACCCCTGACCCGGGGCCTGGGCCGGCACACCAACGACCACATGACTTCCTTCTACATGAAGACCCCGTCGGGGTTCGACGTCGAGTTCGGCTGGGGCGCCCGCACCGTTGACGACGCCACCTGGCAGGTGCAGCGCCACGAGAAGGGCAGCATCTGGGGACACCGGCCGCCGACGCCGGTGGCAGCCAGATAGTTCGACAAAACGCCGGAAAGCCCTGGGAGCTTCAGATGCAACTCGGATATATCGGCACCGGGATCATGGGCAACCCCATGGCCAAGGCCCTCATCGAGGCGGGACACGAGGTCACCGTCCATGACGTGCGCCGGGAATCGGCCACCAACCTGTGCGAGATGGGCGCCAACTGGGCCGGCAGCCCCCGGGAGTTGGCCGCGGCCAGCGACGTGGTCTTCACCTCCCTGCCCGGCCCGGTGGAAGCCGAGCAGGTGCTCACCGACCCGGAGAGCGGCATACTGGCGGGACTTAAACGCGGGGGCGTGTGGATCGACACCACCACCAACTCGCCCACCGTGATTCACCGGTTGGCCGGCATCTGCAAGCAGCGGGGCATCGAGATGCTGGACTCGCCGGTCAGCGGCCGGATACCCAACATGACCATGATGGTCGGCGGCGACCCCGCCGTTTTCGAGACGCACCGGCCGGTGCTGGAGACCATGGCCAAGAATGTCATCTACGTGGGAGAGACCGCCTCCGGCTGCACGGCCAAGCTGGTTACCCAATACCTGGGTTACTCCAACTTCGTGGCCGGCATCGAAGGAATGCTCATCGGCGCCAAGGCCGGGCTGGACATGGACATCCTGGCCAAACTCATCCCCATCAGCGCCTCGGCCAGCGGGGTCATGGAGCGTTCCATGGGCGTGGTTCTTGACGGCTCCTTCGCCTCGAACGGGACGGTGGACAGCGTGGCCAAGGACCTGCACCTGGCCTGTCAGCTCGCCCGGGACG
>JACZXN010000297.1 GCA_022571575.1 Chloroflexota bacterium
CCTTTGGCATCGACGAGCATTTCGACTCGTTCTGGGTCCTGCTGTTGGTGGTGCTGCTGTTGACCGCCACCTCCAACCTGGCCACCGCGGTGCCCAGCGCCATCGGCGGCATCGGGCCCTTCGAGATCGTCGCCCAACAGACGTTGATGGCCCTGGGCGTGGGGGCCTCCCTGGCGGGGGTCTACAGCGGGTTCGTTCACCTGGTCGCCCTCTGGCTGCCGGTCAACCTGGTCGGCCTGGCCCTGCTGTGGAAGAACAGCCTGTCGCTGCGGGAGTTGACCGCCGCCCGCCGGACCGGCGGCCTGGAGACGGCCCCGGGACTGGCCGGCGAGACGGGGGGCGAGGGCAACTGATGCGCGTCGGAATCATCGGAGGCGGGGTGGCCGGCCTGGCCGCCGCCTACCAATTGACCAAGGAAGGGCACTTCGCGGAGGTGTTCGAAGTGGCGCCGTTCCTCGGTGGCCAGGCTTCCACCTTCGATGTGTTCGGCGGCCGGCTGGAGCGGGGCTACCATCACCTCTTCGTCAGCGACACCGATATGACCGAGTTGATCCAGGAACTGGGCCTGGGCGACAAACTGGCCTGGTTGGAGTCCAGCGTCGGATTCTATTACGGCGGCAGGGTCTGGGACTTCGCCAGCCCTTTGGACCTGCTGCGGTTCAAACCGCTTTCCATCCTCGACCGCTTCAGAGTCGGCATCTGGACCCTGATACTGCAGAAGACCGGCGCCAGCAAAAGCCAGCATTACGAGGGCATCACGGCCAAGGATTGGCTGATGCGGCACATGGGCCAAAAGGGTTATCAGGTCATCTGGGAGCCCCTCCTCCGGGGGAAGTTCGGAGATTTCCACGACAAGATCGGCATGACCTGGATCTGGAACAAGGTGCGCCTGCGGGTGGCGTCCAGGAAGGGCGCGGGCCAGCGGGAACGCCTGGGATACCCCATGGGCAGCTTCGGCGAGGTGATCGACGTCCTGGCCGAGCGGATCGTCCAACAGGGCGGCGCGGTCCATACCTCGGCCTCGGTAACCAAGATCGTGGAATCGGGGGAAACCGCCACGGCGCTGGACGTGAAGCTGGAGGGCGAAGAAAGCGAGCGGAGGGAGTACGACGCCGTCATCGCCACCACGCCGTCATACGTGTTCACCCGGCTGGCGCCGCCCATGCCCAAGGAGTACCAGGACCAGCTGGAGGGGATCAACTACCTGTCAGCGGTGCTGATGGTGCTGGTGATGGACCGGCCGTTCACCGACAAATACTGGCTTAACATCGCCGACCCGGACATGCCCTTCGTGGCCTTGATCGAGCACACCAATCTGATCGACCGGGAGTTATACGGCGGGAAGCACATACTCTACATCAGCAATTACCCCAGCCGGGGCAGTGAACTGTACAACATGTCGGGCGAGGAACTCCTGGACCTCTTCGTGCCCCATCTGCAGAAGATAAACCCCGAATTCGACCTGTCGTGGGTCATCGAGCACCATCATCACCGCATCGACGGCGCCCAGCCGATAGTGGGTGTGAACTACGCCGCCGGGATTCCCGCGCACCGCACGCCGTTCCGGGGCCTGTACCTGGCCAACACGACCCAGATCTACCCCGAAGACCGGGGCACCAACTACTCGGTGCGCATGGGCCGGCAGGTGGCCCAGATGGTGATGGACGACGGCCCGGCCCAGACCGCGGGGACAAGACCCGCCGATTGACGCCTGGGCCAGTGTTGCAAATCCCGGTCTGTCTTGTACAATCTATCTGACTCTAAACCACGCCCTGGAGTGGGCGCACCGGAGAATAACTTGGCCAACGAGATCGAACCCAAAGCGAAGTCCGGCCAGTCCCGCCGCAGTTTCCTCGCCAAGATGGGCCTGGGCGTGGCCGCCCTGGCCATCGTCGGTGGACCGTTGGGGATGCTGGGCCGTTTCCGCGGCAACCAGGACAAGGCTGCCTCCCAGGGCTTCCCGGATGAGACCTCCATCTTCCATCCGGCCTCCGACCCTCGCCGGGACCCCCGCCGCAACGGTTAACGCCCCCATCCTAACCTTCCCCCAAGTGGGGGGGTTGCCTCAAAAGTAAAATGGCCCGCGCCGTTGCGCCATGTACGCCTGTCCCTGTCACCCCGAGAGAAGCGAAGGGTCTCTTTGTTCGGTCAGTGCTGGTTTTTAGCAACGAGATTCTTCGGCTGACGCCTCAGAATGACGGTTTTGAGGCAAAGCCCCCAAGTGGGGCAAGGGCCATATGAACTCTGGCGGGCAAACCAACTCCCAACTAGCGCCGGCCGAACTCCCGCTCCATGTGCTGGGAGCTGAAGTGGACCATGGTGGGCCGGCCGTGGGGACAGGTATGGGGATTGGGCGTGGCCTCCAACTGCTCTAAGAGCGCGGCCATCTCCGGCTCGGTCAGGGACTTCCCCGCCCGTATGGCGCCGTGACAGGCTATCGACGCCGCGGTCACGTCCTCTTTCTGCCGCACCAACCCCTCGAAGGCCGTCATGTCCAGCACGTCCAATAGCGCCTTGGACGGGTCGCCCTCGCCGAAGATGGCGGGAACGGCGCGTAGCAGGTAGCTCCCGTCGCCAAAGGGCTCGAACTGGAACCCGTAGGCCTCCAGCGCCTCCCGGTTGACCTTCAAGGTTTCTCCCTGGGCGGGAGTGAGTTCCACCGGCGCCGGCTCCAACAATGGCTGGGACTGGGTTTCCTGTTCCGACGTTTTCTGGAGGATGCGGTCGAACAGCACCCGCTCATGGGCGGCGTGCTGGTCCACCAGGAACATCCCCTCGGCCCCCTCCGCAACTATGTAGGTGAGTTTAAGCTGGCCCACCACTCGTAGGGGTGGCGCCGGTTGCCGGGGCGCGGCCGCATCGGCCGGGCCTCCCAAGCCTGTTGCGGGGTAGTCCGCCATGCCGCCGCCCTTCCGGACGCCGCCGAAGGCGCTTCTGGGGAAGAACGACGGGGCCGGGGCCGCCGGATAGTCTGACTCTGGTGAAGGCGGCGAGAGCGAGGGGACCGGCGAATCGGCCACCAGCACCGCGCGCACGGCCCGCTGCACGGTGGAGAACACCCGGCTCTCCTCCCTGAAACGCACCTCCCGTTTGGACGGATGGGCGTTAACGTCCACGTCCTCGTAGGGGATGCTGATGTTCAGGGCCGACAGGGGATAGCGTTTCACCTGCAGCAGACCCATATAGGCCTCCTCCACGGCGAAGGACAGCATCCGGCACTGGACCCAGCGCCGGTTGACGAAGAAGGTCATGTAGGTGCGGTTGGCGCGGGTCAGGCTGGGCGCGCCGGCGAATCCGTCCACCTGGTAGCCGGTCTCCGCGTCTTCTCCGTGGACCTCCAGCATGGCCGTGGCGGCCTGGGGTCCGTACACG
>JACZXN010000298.1 GCA_022571575.1 Chloroflexota bacterium
TAGAAGCCCTGCTAGCATGGTCCAGTGTGGCTCGGGCGCCGCGTCCGGACCCTTCCGTTCGCCCCAGCAATGCCCGCTTTTGTCATTACCATCTTCCTCGGCGCCTTGCTGATCTTCCAAGTGCAGCCGATCCTTGGTCGCTACATTCTGCCCTGGTTCGGAGGCGGACCCGGCGTCTGGACAACTTGCTTGTTGTTCTTCCAGCTGCTGCTCCTGGGCGGCTACGCCTACGCCCACTGGCTGGTCACGTCATTCACTCCCTCGAGGCAGCGATTGGTACACCTCACTCTTCTGGGCCTATCGATACTCGTGCTTCCCATCGCGCCCAATGCCGATGTCTGGAAGCACACCATCGAGGGCGACCCTGACCCCCCCGGACACATACTCCGAATGGCGGATCCCGCTGGCGAAGGGCCACCGGCCATTGACGATAAACCCGTCGCCTTTGGGCACGGCGATGCCAGCGGGCAGGAAGACTCCCGCTCCCCTGGGCGGGCGGCCACCCACGAACAGCTGCTCAATCGCCTCGCCGGGCAAAAAAGCGCCCCAAGAGCCCATCGACGTTGCGCCGATCATGGTGCACCACGCCGCCGAGGAGTCGATGCGGGCCAGGGCCTCAATGACCTCCAATTGGGTCACCGGGTCCGCCTCGGCCCCGCCAAGCTCGGCAGGGAGCTTAAGTCCCAATAAACCGGACTCGTAGAGAGCGTCCACTGATTCCTGGGGAAGGGTGCCTTCCTCTTCGGCCTGGTCCGCTCCCGCCTCCAGAACCTCACGCACCTCAGCCACGGCGTCCAAAAGGACTTGGCGTTTTTCTTCTCTTCCCGGCGGGAAGTTCCAGAGCATGTATCTACTCACTCGTCAGCCGCGATTGGTTGGATAAGGCCGGTTCCGATTCCCCAGGTGGTTCAAATCCCGGAATCAGCCGGCCGCCACGCCGTCAAGGCGAATCACGCCACGTTCCACCAGGCCGTCGAATTGGTGGCCCAGGCCGATCTCTTCCAGGATCTCCTGGGCGTCGGCGCCGGGCTTGGGGGCGGGACGACCCGGGGCCACCGGCGTACGCGACATGCGGGGGGCCGGCCCGGCAGTAGTCACCAGACCGATCTCCTGGTGGGGGCGGGTCAGGGAAAGGCCGTGGTCCACCACCCAGGGGTCATCCATCAACTCGCTGGGATGGGTCACAACTCTATGTGCACCCAATCCGGCTGTTGTGAGACGTCCGACCCATGTGTCCACGGTGTTTGCCTGGAAGCGTTCTTCCAAAGCATCGGCTAAGTCTGAATCCTTTAGTTTATCGACGCCGGAGAGGCCTTCGACCGCGCCCAAACGGGCAACCTCGGTTTCAAGGGCGCCCAGGAAGAACCAGCCGTCGGCGGCTTCATACGCCCGGTGCAGAGGGCGGCTGCCCAAAGCGTCCTGGCCCTTGGTCTCGTCCCAAACCTTGCCGTCGTACTGCTGCATGAAGGGCGACTGGAGGGTCATCGCGGTGTAGGCCAGGGCCGCGTCCACGTGCTGCCCTTGACCGGTGCGTTGCCGGTGCAGCAGGGCCAGGGCCACGCCGTAGGCGCCCATGAACCCCGTCCCGTAGTCGTTGACCGGGTTGGGCTGCACGGTGGGCGGTCCATCGCCGCCGAATCGCCGGTCCATGCCCGTCGCCGCTTGGGCGAACTGCTCGTGGCCGGGGCGGCCGGCCCAAGGCCCCAAGTGACCGAAGGCATTGAGGGACGCGTAGACGATGTCCGGCTTCCGTTTGCGGACATCCTCGTAGCTCAGTCCCAGTTCAGCCATCCGCCCCGCCCGGTAGTTCTGGGCCACCACGTCGGCGTCCTCCAGCAACCGCCAGAAGACATCCCGGCCTTCTTCCGACTTCAGGTCCAGCAAGATGCTGCGTTTGCCCCGGTTGACCTCGTTGTGGCGGGCCACCGTGGAGTCACGGACCGGGTTGTCGATCTTTATAACGTCGGCCCCGAACTCGGCCAGGGTCCGGCCCAAGGTCGGTCCGGCCAGGATTATGCACAGGTCCAGCACCCGCACTCCATCCAGGGCGGCACGCAGGAACGATGACGGAGCATGGGCGGCAACGGCGGGCTTGGCGGCGCGCAACTCGGCGAGGACTTCCTCCCGGTGCTGATCCAGGCCGGGCGCGGGGCTGCGCACGCTACCCGGAGTAAGGGACATGCGGACGGCGATGCCCGGCTGCAGCATCTTGCCGTAGGTGGGGTCGTCTACCTCGATCACCATCTGGGACTGGCGGGCATGTTCGTGTTCGAACCATTCTTCGCTGGTTCGGCACATGGCGCCCTCGCTGCCCGCCTCAGCCACCAAGTCCTCCCATTCCTGGGCGGTGCGGGTTTTGAAAAGCTCCTTCGACCGGGCGGCCGCTTCGTCGGCTAGTTCCCGGTTCTGCATGAGCCGATCGAAGTCGGTGAGGCCCTCGGCGTCCCAAGAGGTGATCCCGGCGGCCTCCACAAACTGGCGGAAGTTCTGATTTCCGGTGCCGCCGAAGCGGATATACCGGCCGTCTTTGCACTCGAATACTCCGCCCCAGAGGCCGCGAGTGGTTGGCGGGACCATGTCTGGGTCGTGCACCCGCAACCCGTGATGGCCGTTGGAGGGGAGCATGGCGTCGAACAAGGGCACCTCTACCCGCTGGCCCAGACCGTCGCTCTCCCTGGCGTTCAAGGCCATGGCGATGCTGACTACCCCTTGGAACGCGGCGTACACCGAGGCGATGGGAACGGCGGTGTACACCGGCCTCTGAAAGTCAGCGGCCGTGGTGCGGGTGCCGTAGGTCGCGGCGGCAGCGCCGATCACGCCCTCGAAGGCCCTGACGTTGGACCGGGGGTCATCGGAAGCAAATCCGGGAAGCGAGCAATAGACCAGGCGGGGATTGGCCTCAGTCATTGCTTGGGCGCCCAAACCCAAACGGTCCATCACCCCCGGCCGGAAGTTCTCCACGACAACGTCCGCGCCTTGGATCAGCGCCTGGGCCGTCGCCAAGTCCTCCGCCTGCTTCAGATCCAGAACGGCGCTGCGCTTGCCCCGGTTCCAGGTGGCGTTGGCCGGCGTCTGCCATCGGGGTCCGCCAGGCGGGTCGATTCTTATCACGTCGGCTCCCTGGTCGGCCAGCAACATCCCGGCCAGTGGACCGGCGACATATTGTCCAAAGTCGATAACGCGGATACCGTCGAGCGCGCCAGGCATGACTAGCCTCCATAAATTCATCAGGTCTAGGGGTTGGCAGAATCTGTTTCGTTTCTCTCTAAGGGAGGCGCGGGTAAATCGTGATTTGCTTGCCGTGATTAGTCCGCTTCCTAGAAAGCGAGCCCTCACCCCGCCTCCGATTCCCTCGGAGCCACCCCTCTC
>JACZXN010000299.1 GCA_022571575.1 Chloroflexota bacterium
GACAACCACCCGGCCTGGTCTCCCGACGGGGCCAAGATCGCCTTCGTTTCGGACCGCGACGGCAACAAAGAGGTCTACCTGATGAATGCCGACGGCGCCGGAAAGGTCAATCTGACCAATGACGCCGGAGGGGATACCGGTCCGGCCTGGTCGCCCGGCGGCGGTGAGATCGCATTCGCCTCCAACCGCAACGGTTCCTGGGAGATCTACGTGATGAATTCGGATGGCTCGGGCGCATACCTTCTGACCATCAGCGGGGCGGTGAACAGCGCTCCCAGTTGGAACGCGGCCGGCTCTCAGATCGTATTTCACAGCAACCGGGATGGCAACGAGGAGGTCTACCGGATGAGTTCTGACGGTTCCTTTCAGACCAACTTGACCAACGATGCCTCTGCCGATAGCGCCGCTGATTGGGAGCGGTAACCCGGCAACCGCTCCACCGGGATTTGTATATTCCCAGCCGTGGTGGCAGAATGGCCGGGCTTGTCACCCGGTTATCGCCGGGCGGCGGTGCCAATCCCGCGATTCAGGAGGACCCACGTGCCGTCAATCAGAGTTAACCGGGCCAAGGAGAAATTGCAAAAAGGCGAGGTGGTCACCACCATCTCCGGACTTCAGAGCAGCGACATCATCGATTTCCTGGGACCGATCGGTTTCGACGCTGCATGGATCGAATGCGAGCATGGGCCGGTGGACTGGGACGCCCTGGGCGACATGACCAGGGCCTGCGATCTGTGGGAGATGGCGTCCATCACCCGCGTCAACTCCAACGACCCGGGTCTGATCACCCGCACCCTCGACCGGGGCTCCATGGGGATCGTCGTGCCCCACGTCAATTCACGGGAGGCCGCCGAGCAGGCAGCCCAGTCGGCCAAATACGCCCCGCTGGGATACCGGGGGATGTTCGGCGGGCGGCAGTCGTTCGGGGTCGGCGATTACTTCCACCAGGCCAACGGCCAGACGATGGTGGTCGTGCTCCTCGAAGAGGTGGAGGCCCTGGCCAACCTAGATGAGATCCTGACCGTGCCGGACATCGACGTGTTCTTCGTCGCTCCATCGGACCTTTCCCAGACCATGGGCCACATCGGCAATGCCGACCATCCGGAGGTCCAGAAGGCCATCGACGACGCCATCGCCAGGATTACCGCGGCGGGGAGAGTGGCGGGGACATTGGCGAACGACGGGAACCTGGAGGCCTACATCCAAAAGGGAGTCAGATTCTTGATGACCTCATGGAACGCCTGGGTGACCAGGGGCGCCGCCGAATTCGTGAAGAAGGCCGCGGCCGCCGGTTAGATGCAGTTGGTGCCGCGGGCGTCCCGGCCGGGCGTTCTGGCTATGAGGGCGGAGGCCGGGTGGCGCCCCTGGACGCAGGCTCCCGCGCCGCCGTCTTCAGCGGCATCAATAACAATGCCCCGATTATGAACAGGACCGCGGCGCCGGCGAGCAGCACCTGGTATCCAAGGTCTCCCTCAGAGACGCGGTTCAGGGCGTCGATCCCGGGCCCCGGCAACTTTGCCACGGCCGTGCCGCCGATGGTGGCCAGGTTCACGATGCCCATGTGAAGTCCCGCTTGATTCTGGTCCGCCATCTCGTTGGCCAACGCCCAGTTTGCGCTCAGCAAAGCGCCCACGGATGCGCCGATCACGCTGGCGATCAGCAACACCTCCGTGGAATCGTTGGCCGTCAACATCCACAGGGTGCTGATGGCGGCCCCGATGGCGCCCACGATGACCACCGGCTTCCGGCCCACCCGGTCCGATACCCATCCCGAGAAATAGACCGCGATGGCCAGAGACCCGGCGATCACCAAGATCATGCGTCCCAAGGCCTCGGCCGGGTTGTCCAGCCCGACCGAATCCCGGAGAAAGAACAGCCCGTAGGTCGGGAACGAAGCTATGGCCGTGATCATCACCAGCCGGGACGCTAGAAACAGGCCCAGTTGGGCGTTGATCACCGAGCGGAAGGACGATTCGACATCCCGGCTCCGGGCGATGGGTAATTCCCGGCGGGAGACCTGGACCGACGTGACGGATATTGCGACGATCAGGGCAAAGGCCAGGATTCCCACGGTCACCCATTCCCAGTCGATCGACGACCCGTTCTTGCCGATGAGGGCGCCGGTGATTCCGATCATCACCGCTCCGCCCGCCGCGTCGGACATGATCTTCAGCGACGAAGCCATTCCGATGCGGTTCAGCGGCACGCAGTCGCGGATCAGCGCCAACCCTGGCCCGTAGGCGATATTCACGTTGGCCTGAATGAAGATCCAGACCCCGAACAGCACCGGGAAGTTGGGCGCCAGCCGCACCCCGATCAGGCCCATCGCGGCGAAGACGGAGCCCCATAGGATGAACGGAACCCGGCGGCCCAAGGGGGACTGAGTGCGGTCGCTGATACGCCCGACGGCCGGTTGCACCAGGGCGGCCATGAGCAGGCCGCTGATCCCCAATATCGCCAGATAGGTGTTCTTGAACTCTTCCGGAGCCAACGTCAACACCATGACCGGAAGGATCACGGTGTCCATGGCCAGGATGAACCCGGTTATCCCGAAGCTGAATGAATTTAGCTTCAGGAGGTCCCAGCTGCTCCAGTTCTCGGCCGATGAGACTTGGGCCATTCTCGGCGTGCGCCTCGTTTAAGATCAAATCGCCGCGTCCACCGGCCGCCACGCCTGGACCGTGGACCGTGGTCTATAATACAACAGCTTCCATATCTGAAACCCCGAATAGCGGAGCGGGCCGGCTGATTCTCAAATGGCCGTGGCCGTTGCTGAGGGGCGGTAAGGAGCAGGACCCTCTTTCACCGGGCGCCAGACCATCGGGTGCGCCTGGCCACCGGACACCGGGACCGGAGGAGATCAGGACCGGCCATGAAGATTTGCTCACTGCTTCCCAGCGGGACCGAGATACTATTCGCGCTGGGCCTGGGAGACCAGGTCGCCGGAGTGTCCGACCTGTGCGGCTTCCCCCCGGAAGCCCGGTCCAAGCCGGTGGTCAGCCGCAGCAAGATCGACCCCTCGGTTCTGTCCAGCGAGGAAGTTGAAGCCGCCATGATGGACCTGCTCGAGCGGGGCGAGAACCCATACGAGTTGGACCGGGAATGGCTGGTGCGGGAGTCTCCCGACGTGATCTTGACCCAGGACCTCTGCCACGTCTGCGAGGTGGACGCCGGCCAGGTGACGGGGGTGGTGGCGGGTATGGCGGTGCAGCCCCAGGTGGTGGTGCTCCGGCCCCGGACCTTCGAAGAGGTGCTGGACTCCTTCCTGCAGGTGGGCCGGGCCTGCGGGGCTGAGGGGCAAGCGGCCCGGACGGTTGCTTCCATGCGGGAGCGGGTGCAGGCAGTCCAAAACAAACTTCCTCC
>JACZXN010000300.1 GCA_022571575.1 Chloroflexota bacterium
AGCGCCCTGGCCCTGTCGGTGATGCTGTTGGCGGGTTCGATCCTGGTGCTTGCGGTGCTGGGGCTGCTCACCCGGCGCCGATGGCAGGGGCGGTGATGTTGGGAGATTCGGACGCCGAAGGCAAGGAAGGCTAAGTGGGGAGACTCGAAAACAAAGCGGGGGCGGCGATGGGCCGGACGAACGGCGGACCCTTCGCCAGGGGTTGGGTCCAATGTCAGGTGGGCGACTTCCATCTGGAGACCGGCTGGGAGATCGAGCCGGGACAGGTGTTGGTTCTGTTCGGGCCTTCCGGCGCGGGTAAGTCGACCACTCTCCGGGCGATCGCCGGCCTATTGCGTCCGGTGCGAGGTCACGTGGAGATTGGCGGCCGGGTTGTCTACGACGGCGGTGCTGGGGTCTGGGTGCCCACCCACAAACGGCGGCTGGGCTATCTGACCCAGCAGTACCACCTGTTTCCCCATCTCAAGGTGGCGGCCAACATCGCCTTTGGGCTTCAGGACCGGGGCTCACCCGGCGGCAGGGACCGGGTTTCGGAGTTGTCCGATCTCCTGCAATTGAGCGGCCTGGAAGACCGGTATCCCTGGGAGCTTTCCGGAGGGCAGCAGCAGCGGGTTGCCCTGGCCCGGGCACTGGCGCCCAACCCCGAGATGCTGCTATTGGACGAGCCGTTCGCCTCATTGGACGCCGAGTTGCGCCGCAACCTGCGCCGTGAGCTCAGGGCGATGCTGGCCCAGTCACCGGTGCCGGTGATGTTGGTGACCCACGACCGGGAGGAGGCATTGGCCCTGGGAGATTCGGTCCAGGTGATCGACGGAGGCCGCACCCTGGTCACGGGAGACCCGCTGGCGGTGTTGGGCCAGCCCGGACTGGGACGGGTGGCCCGGCTGGTGGGTGTCGAAAACCTATTCGACCTGACGGTACAGGAAAGAAACCCAAGGGACGGGACCATGACCTGTGTTGGTCAGGGACTGCGCTTGGAGGTCCCCCTGGACTCTCACATCCCCGGCGGCGCGGCGCCCGAGGGCGGGCAGGACCGGGTCACCGTGGGCATCCGGGCCTCGGACATCATCCTGGCCAAGGAGGAACTCTCCGGCTCTTCGGCCCGCAACCGGCTGCAAGGGCAGGTCGTTTCCGTGGAGTCCAGCCCGCCAGGTTACGCCGTAACTCTGGACTGCGGACAACCGTTGCGTTGCCAGATCACCGGGGCCTCGCTGGAGGAGATGGGGATCCGGACCGGACAGCGGTTGTGGGCCGTGTTCAAGGCGTCGTCATGTTTCCTGGTGGACGAAGAGCGGCCGCCCCAGTCTCCACGGGATGACCGGACCTAGCGGTCCACCCCCGGCGGCCCCACCGCGGAAATTCCCGGCGCGCACCATAGTCCGGAGCAGAGTTGATGATCACCGGGTTAGGCCCGCTTGAACATATCGAAGCCGCGGTTGCGGGAACACGGCTAAGCATCGGATAACGATGGTAAATTAACGGTCACCGTGATTACGATAATCGTCTATTATTGGCGATACCAATATTGGATTACCCTTATCAACCGATTTACAGATAGCCGGAAATACCGGTTGCATCCAGCATTGTAATGGGTATAATGTGGCGCAGGTAAAACCAAGGTCAGCCTGGGCAGGCGAACAAAAACCCTCGGATACGAGGACCGTTTCCAACCGGCGCAAGTTGACCGGCGGAGCCAAACTAGGGGGGCGACGACCCAGGAGGTCAACCAGTGGCATTGTCAGACAAAACCCTTACTTGCGTGGAGTGTAGCGGAGAATTCATCTTTACTGCGGGGGAGCAGGAATTTTTCCAGGCCAGGGGGTTCGGGAACGAACCCAAGCGCTGCCGTAGTTGCCGGGCAGTGCGCCGCTCCGAGCAACGGTCGGGGGGTATGTACCAGGAGGGGCCCAGAGAGATGTATCCCATCAACTGCGCCGAGTGTGGCAACGACGCCATGGTGCCGTTCCGGCCCCGGGGCGACCGGCCGGTGTACTGCAGCGATTGCTTCAGCAAGATGCGCACCGAGTCGTCATCGGGCTTCTAGGGCCTTTGATCAGCATAGAACCCGTTGATCAAACGGGCAAAAAGGAACCCAAGTAAAACGGAAAACAGGGCTGGCGGGTCGCCAGCCCTGTTTTTGTTGTGGGCAGAACCCTTCCGCCTCCGTCTTTCTGGAGACGGCCGGGATCCAGGGAGGCCCACCGTTCCGTCGAGATGCTGTCTCATACGAACCAGAGCGGGTCACAGACCCGCCCCTACGCCTGCATGACCGAGCCTTAGGAAAGATTCCAGGGCCACCACTCGGTTCCGTTGAAGCCCACACTTGCCAACGGCTACAATGTCACTGCGCCATCATGGCGCCCAAATAACCAATGGCGGGCCGCATCGGAAGAACCGCCGGTCCACAAGGCTTCACACCCCAATGAAATTTAAAGACCTGAGAGAATTCATCCATTTCCTGGAGGAGAAGGGTGAGCTGCGCCGTATCACCTCGCCGGTCAGCCACGAGTTGGAGATCACGGAGATCGCCGACCGGGTGATAAAGTCGGGCGGCCCGGCCCTGTTGTTCGAGAATGTCATCGGCTTCGACACCCCCGTATTGATCAATATGTACGGGTCACACCAGCGCATGGCCTGGGCCTTGGGCGTCGACAACCTGGACGCGGTGGTCGGCCGGGTCGAGGACCTGCTGGACCTGATGCACGGTCCGCCTCAGGGGCTGATCAACAAGCTCCGCACCCTGGGCCAGTTGGTCCATCTGGGCTCTTTCCAGCCTAAGACCGTCAACAACGGCCCGTGCCAGGAGGTGGTGATTCACGGGGACGAGGTGGACCTATATAAATTCCCCATACTCAAGTGCTGGCCCCTGGACGGCGGCCCCTTCGTCACCCTGCCTCTGGTCATCACCAGAGACCCGGAGACCGGCGTCCAGAACTACGGGACCTACCGGATGCAGGTCTACGACAAGCAGACCACCGGCATGCATTGGCAGACCCACAAGGTTGGGACGCACCACTACCGTCTGAGCCACGAACTGGGCCTGGAGAAGCTGGACGTGGCGGTGGCCCTGGGCGGCGACCCGGCCACCATCTGGACCGGCTCGGCCCCTCTGCCGCCGGACATGGACGAGATGGCGATGGCGGGGTTCCTGCGCGAAGAGGGTGTCGAACTGGTCAAGGCCAAGACCAGCGACCTGCTGGTGCCGGCCCAAGCCGAGATCGTGTTTGAGGGTTACGTGACGCCCGGCGAAGAGCGGCAGGAGGGCCCCTTCGGCGACCATACTGGTTACTACTCCATGGAAGACCCCTACCCGGTGTTCCACGTCACCTGCATCACCCGCCGCAGGGAGCCCATCTACC
>JACZXN010000301.1 GCA_022571575.1 Chloroflexota bacterium
GCAGAGTCTGCTCGGTGGCGGGCAGCCGGCCATCGCCGATGCGGTCGGGGTAGGAGGTGCAGCAGTTGAGCGTATTCGGCGAGGTGACCCTCATCGGGAAACCGTCGTAGAGACTCAGAATCCCGTTGACCTGCCAGCCTCCGACAATGTGGTTCAAGCCGCCGTTGGCCTTGAATGGCAGCTCGTACATGAAGCTCTGCACCAAACGCCGCGGCGCGTTGAAGCCGTTCGGGCCGCGGTCCCGCCGGATGTTGCGAATGTCCGTCGGGGTTCCAAACTGGCCGTCGACGTTGCCGATGCCTTTGCTCCAGGTGTAGCTGGTGAGGAAACCAAGCCCGTTGGCGAAGCGCCGCTCCGCGCTGAGCTGCAGGGAGTGGTAGTTGGAATCATAGCGGCTCTGGACCTGCCGGATAGCGCCGAAAGCCGGAAAGTCCCGGCGTGACCCGGGCCGGCGCAGACGGTCCACGCGATATATCAAAAGAGATAGATGCGGTTGTGCCCACGATGGCCGGTGCGTTAGTATGGCCGATGGGACTCGAGCTTCCGGGGCCTCCAGCGGCGGAACAACCCCTTGGACAGCGGTACCCGATCGCAGATAGCAGGCGGGGCATTACCTGTAACCAGCAGTGGCCAGCCATTTGTTGGACGTAATACCCAATCAGGTTTACGGTTTTCGTCATATCGTTTTCAAACCAATGGTAGGCGTCGGCAACGGACGTGTCAATCCTCCGAGGCGCCCTCTCATCCTGGGCGAAAATACGCCCCACAGCAGGGGAGCGACCAAACTGGATGTATCTCCATCTGTTTCAATGGGTTTAAGCAGGCCATGGTGGTAGCAAAATGCCGTCTAAATTGATTCTGGGCGTGGTGGACCAATCCCCGGTCCGGGCCGGGGGAACAGCAGGAGACGCCCTCCGGGAAACCATAGAGCTGGCAGTGGCGGTCGAAGGGCTGGGCTACCGGCATTATTGGGTAGCCGAACACCACAGCATCGCAAATTTCGCCGGGACCAGTCCCGAGATCCTGACCGGACAGATAGCCAGCCGCACCAGCACCATCCGCGTGGGAACCGGCGGGGTTATGCTCTCCCATTACAGTTCCTTCAAGGTGGCGGAAAACTTCCGGCTCTTGGAGGCACTTTTCCCCGGACGCATCGACCTGGGCATCGGCCGGGCGCCGGGCAGTGACCAACTGACCTCGGCCGCCCTGGCATATCCCGGGCATCCCAGAGACATATCACATTTTCCCAGGCAGATCACCGACCTGCTGGGATACCTATCGGGCGATCTGGAGGAAGGCCATCCCTTTACCAACGTCAAGGCCGGCCCCGGTACTCCATCACTGCCCCAGGTATGGCTTTTGGGTTCCCGCCAAGAGAGCGCATTCATGGCCGCCCAGTTGGGCCTTCCATTTGCCTACGCCCACTTTTTCGGCTTGGGAGTGGAAGACGGCCCCCGCATCGTTGAGGCGTATCGAAAGAACTTCAAGCCTTCGGAATATCTTTCCGAGCCCAAGACCAACGTGGGAATCCACGTGGTGTGCGCCGAAACAGAAGAAGAGGCGATGAAGGTGGCATCCAGCCGGAATCTGGGCCGGCTGTATTCCATCACCGGCCGGGCCAAGGGGATCCCGTCGGTGGAAGAAGCTCAAAATTACCCTTACCAGAGCAACGAGTCGGCCTACGTGGAGCAATACCGGCGGGTATGCGTAGATGGCGACCCAGGCCAGGTTAAAGAGAGCCTGGACGAGCTATCCGAACGCTACCAGACACCTCACCTGTCCATCGTCACAATCTGTCACCTATACCAAGACCGGCTCCGGTCTTACGAATTGTTATCGGAGGAATGCGGCCTGCTGGAATAGAGATGGGCTAAGCGCCTGCCATCCCCTGGATCGTGGTCTCGTAGGCCGTCTTGAGCTCTCCCACGGGCAGGGGGGCCACCACGGGTTTGGCCAGCCCCATGGACCTTAGCTCTTCTAACCCGGCCCGGCACTCCCGCGCGTTGCCCACCAGACCAAGTTCCTGTTGCATGTCTACGCTGATGGCCTTGGCCCTGGCGGAGTCGTCGAAACGGTCCCGCGCCCTTTCCGCCGCGTCCATTTCCGAGATGAAACCGGCGAACCTGAAGAAATTCCGGTAGTGGGTGCTCCCGGCATAGCGGGCCACCTGACTTTGCAGCGCCGCCCAGCCCGCGTCCAGATCTTCGGTCACCGCCACCCGCACGTAACCTGATATCTCCACCTCGTCGGGGTCTCGTCCCGCGCTGACCGCGCCGTCCCGAACCTGCTGTATGGCGTGCTTCAGATAAGAAGATGCCGTCCAGCTCAAGAGTACGCCGTCGGCCATCTCGCCGGCCAAGCGCAACATCCCAGGCCCCAGGGCCGCGATGTAGATCGGCACCTTTTCCCTGGGCGCTGCGTCACCCAGGCTGGCCTCGGATACCTCGAACACCTTTCCCCGATAGGTCACCTTCCCGCCCTCCAGCAACCGCCGCACGATGGTGATGGTGTCCCGCAACCGGTCCATGGGCCTGTTGAACCGAACGCCGTGTCCGGTTATCGTGGCGGGTCCGTTGCCGACCCCCAATCCAAGGATGAATCGGCCTCCGGAAACGGAGGCCAACCCCGCCGCGGACATGGCCGTGATCAGGGGAGTGCGAGAGAATATGGGCAAGATGCCCGTCCCGGCCACGATCCTGTTGGTGGCCGTGACGATGGAGGCCAACTGGGTCAGAGAATCGCGGCCGGTCCCTTCGGTCATCCAGACCTCTTGGTACCCCAGGTTTTCGGCGGCGGCCGCCAGGCCCTGAATGTCGGCAGGGCTTAACTCGGCTTCGTTTCCCAGCCGGACTCCGAGGAAAGCCATGGTCAGCTCCTTGTTTGCCTGGTCAGACGGCGTCTTCGCCTCTGAATGATCGCGGCCGTTACCCGTTCAATTGGGCGGACAGGTCCATGAAGTCGGTGGCCACATAGTTGAACGACGGGTCCGGCGTCGGGTCCGGCGTGCGTCCCGGTCCGCGCTCCAGGGGCCGGGGCACGAAGGCCATATTCAGCCCCGCCTTGCCGGCCGACAGCAGGTCGCCCTGGTGGGCCGCCACCATCATGACCTGATGCGGTTGCAACCCCAATAGCGCGACGGCCGTCAGGTAGCTTTCGGGGTCGGGCTTGTAGTGCTTGGCCACCTCGGCGCCCAGGACGCAATCCCAGGGCAGGCCGCCGTTCTTGGCCATATTGGTCATCATGGCCACGTTGCCGTTGGACATGGGAGCGATGATATG
Organism: Chloroflexota bacterium; assembly: GCA_022571575.1. Next base: position 3,279 of record JACZXN010000301.1, read on the forward strand.
CCGGGCTTTCAAACGGTACAGGCCGGGCACCGAATCGGGCCAGGGCTTCAGGTCGTGCCAAGCCAGGTTGAACTCGGCC
>JACZXN010000302.1 GCA_022571575.1 Chloroflexota bacterium
GTCGGGCAGGTCCGAGAGGTCGTTGATCGTGAACACGGCCACCGGGGAGTTGCGGAACATGCGCCCGCGGATGTACTGGTCGCGGAAGCTCTGGTCGCTGGACAGGGTCCGCAGGTCGACCGCCACCGCCGAGGGCTGCCCATCGAAATTCAGATCGCCCGACAGGGCGGTGGTGCGCACGACGGCGTCGTTGGGCAGCGGCAACCGGGTCAACACCTCGCCGACGGTGAAGGTGATCTCCGACCCTTCGCTCACCTGGTATTGCAGGACGTGCGTGCCGGTGAGTGTGAGTACCCCTTCCGGCAGCGACAGGTCTCCGCTCCGGGCGTCACCCTGACCCGCCAGCCCGATGCCCAGACCCACCGCCACCACCAATAACACCGGAGCCGGCCAACGCGCGGTGGTCAACGGGACCCGGCCCAGGTTCGGCGTCAGCACGCCGGATACAAGGAAGGCGATGGCGGCCAGCGGGACGGTGAAGGATATCAGCCCCTCGAGCCAGATGTCGCCCACCACCGCGGTAAGCACGACGGCGGTCAGCCCCAGGGTCAGGGCGCCGGCGTAATAGGGCAGCCGCCGCCGGTTGGAGGCCAGATTGTCCCAGATCAGGCCCGCCGCGACTCCCACGAGCAAGGACGCCAGAACAACCGTGGCGGTGTTGAAAACGTTGTCCACCGGCGACCGCAACGGCAGCGACACCAAGGCCGCCACCACTGCGGCGACCGACCCGGCAATGAGCCCATTTCGCATCGCCTAGGACTCCGCGGGATACAGGTGAGTTTCCGGGTGGTAGCCTGACCAGCCGTACCATTCGGAGATGAACGACGACACGAATTCGAGCCTGGCCTCCCCGTAGGCGCCCTCGGCCGCGCGTCCTTGGACATCCCACAAAGCGCCGGTTTCCCGGTCCCTCATCTCAAAACCGTCCTCGCCGGCGTTGTAGAACTCCAGCGTCCGGCCATCCAGTCGGCGCAGGTAGGCCAGCCCCGTCCTCGCGGCCGAGTCGTAGACCACGACGATCGGTTGGCCGGCCAGGGTGTCATTCACGACCCCTCCGGCCGCTTCCAACTCGCTGATCGGATAGCCCTTGAAGACCCCCTCAACCTCGACGCCCACGACCAGGGTGTTGGAAGGGAGACGGTCGTCGCCATAGACCGCCTCGTTGGGATTGAAAACGCCGATCCGGACCGGCCGGACGTAGCGGTCTTGGAAAGGCGTGTCCGGGTCAAGGACCAGCGTATCCGCGTGACCGGCCTTCCACCGGCCCCAGGTCGTCTGGGGTATTGGGACCATCCTGAGCCTTTGTCCTTCCAGAGGGCCGGCGATGGCCTTGCCGTCCAGGTGGGTCCAGATGGACCCGGTCTGGCGGTCTTTCATCTGGAAGACGCCATCCAGCAGCCCCAATACCTCAAAGGTGAGGTGCTGTCCATCGAGCACGGGGTCGAACCCGACCCCCGAGCTGCATTTGATTCAATACGTGACGAGCAGCGGCTCGCCTCCCACGGTGTCGTTGACCACGTGGTGGTAACGGAGCATCCGCACGGGGTAGGCCCGGACTTCGCCGGCCCATTCAACTCCCAGCACCAGCTCCTCATCGCCCAGATGTCCGGCCTCCCCAACGGTCAGGAAAGATGGGTCGTCCAGCGGCACGAATCCGCGGCCCGGTCTGGGGCCCGCCGGGGCCTGGTCTGCGACGCAGCCGGGGCTGGGCTATCGCCTAACGGGGTGGCTACGATCGTGGGCACGGCGGAAGGCGCCGTGGTGGGCGTCACCGTCTGGTATCAATCGGTGCCGCGGGAACTGCCTCGCTTCGTGACGGGAGACGACGGAACGGCAACCATCGATTGGACCGTGGGCCGGCCAAGTGGCGGCTTCACATCCATCGACGTAATCGTCACTCATGAAGGGAAGACGGCGAGAACAACCACGGGGTTCTATCCTCGCTGAATATCCCTGCATCCACTGGTACGTCCCCCGCAAAGTGCGCGGCCGGACGATGGACAAGGAGACGGCTCAACCTTAATATCTCCGCATGGCGTCATATACCGGGAAGCAGATCGGGCCGGTTATCAGTCACTCAACGTTCATCCGGCGGTCACCCTTTTTATATCCGGACCGTATCGGCAGGGTGTAGGGTAGTTCAGATCAACCACGGGCAACTATCCAAGGAGGGTTAATCATCTCCGCCATGGGCCAAATACCCGCCGTGCAATCCACCGTCGAATCTTCCGGGAGCCCGGCAAGGGCCTTCACCCGGTTATCCCTAGCCACCAAGCTGCTTCTGTTAGTGCTGCTTCCTCTGGCGGTGGTCCTAGGCGTGACCGTGGCCCTGGTGATCAACGCCTTGGGACGTCTGGAAAGCGACACGAGCATTGCCCGCTTGCGAGATGAAGTTGCGGTCATTTCCCAGCAGTTCGCCAAAGCCGAATCAGACTTGGTGCTCCGCGCCAACAGCCTGGTCAACGATCCGGCGATACTCGAAGCAATGCAGCGAGATGGGCCGGGAGTAGATAATCTGCTACTGTCGATGGTCATTCGATCGAATCTGGACTACCTTGAATTGGTGGATGAACGCGGCCATACGATCGGCAAGATCCAACCGGGCCTAAGCCTCTTGCCCACCGGAGAGGCTGATGAATTACGCTCTCTGGGCCTCGCTAACGACAAGGCAACCAGGCTATTGCCAACCGGCCAAGGCTGGCTCTTAACGGTGGCCCGGCCGGTCAAGCTTGGCGGTAACTTCGCCGGAGCGCTATTGGCCGGCCGGTTACTCGACGGCCGGGCTCTTTCCGAGCTTAACTTCAACCGGCCGGACTTACTGCTGGTGTTTTATGATTCCCAGGGAAAAGCTAATGCCGTCGCCGAAAGCAGCGTCCGAGGCGGGTTGGTCCAGACGGTCTCGGATAATCGCCGCCTCTGGGCCAGAGCCAGCAGGGGCCAAATCGTGGTGGGCAAAGCCAGCGTTGGGGGGAACGGGTACCGGGTGGCATACGCGCCGCTGATCGCTGGAGGCGGACCGGCCGGACATCAATCAGATCGCGAAGGTGAAGAAGGCCGAGATCGCCAGCCATTCGTCCTGGAGATACTTCTTGCCTTGAAGCGCCAGCTCGCCGAGCGACGGATAGCCCTGCGACAGCCCGAAGCCGAGGTAATCGAGCGCCGCCAGCAGGCTGATCGAGCCGGTCAGGATGAAGGGCAGAAAGGTCAGCGTCGCCACCATGGCGTTGGGCAGCATGTGGCGGAACATGATGGTCCAGTCGCCGACGCCGAGGGCGCGGGCGGCCATGACGTATTCAAAGTTCCGGGCGCGCAGAAACTCGGCCCGCACCACGCCGATCAGCGCGGTCCAGGAG
>JACZXN010000303.1 GCA_022571575.1 Chloroflexota bacterium
GAGCCGCTGGCCGCCCATACCCCTTGGCGGCGGACCATGTGCCCAAGGGCGTCGTCCAAATATCCGATGCGGAAGGGCTGGCCGATTAGCCAGGGATGCAGGTGGATCACCAATACCCGGCCGTTGCGGCCGCCGTCCTCGTACATGGTGTCGAAAGCCTCTTTGAGCATTTGGGCATAACGGTCGACAGCGACCTTGCGGTCGGCCAAGGCGTTGACATCGTCCAGTTCCAGCATGATGGGCAGCGCCGTCAGGTTTCCTTGGGGCGTCTTCAGGGGATAGGGTTGCTCGTCGTTGGTCCAATCGCAGAGGTAACCGATACCGGCTTCGGCCAATAACTGGGGCGTCCTGGCCGACTCGCCGTACTCGGGGCCGAGCCAACCCTGAGGGGCCGAGCCGGTGGCGACGGTAAGGGCGGCGATGGACTCATTGATGTAATCCCGCTCTTCCCGCTCAGTCATGTTGCTGCTGATCATGCGGCTGACCGACACGCCGTGGCCGATGATCTCGGCACCCCGGTCCAAAAGGTGGCGCACCAAGTAAGGGTAATTCGCTGCGGTGAAAGCATCCAAAGCCACTGTCGGTTTGATGCCGTGTTTCTCCAGCACGTCCAGAACGCGGAAGATGCCCACCCGGTGGCCGTACTCCCGGTGAGACAAGCGAGCGTAGTCGGGGAACGGGCGGGCTGCCGAGCCACCCGCCAGGTTGCCCGGTTGAAAGCTGCCCTCGGGCGCTTGCCACTCCATGTGCTCCAAGTTGACCACGGCGCAAAGGGCGACTCGCGCGTTGTCCGGCCATCGAAGGATTCCCCGGGTGCTGATGGGAGACCAATCGTAGTGCGGGTGGTCCATCCCGAACCGGCGCTCTGCTGGCATGTTACTAGGCCTCCTAGACGTAGGGGCAGGTTTCAAACCTGCCCCTACGTCTCCGGTGCCAACTAACGCGATTCCCAGCCAACCAGCCCAATCCGTTCCCAACGAGTAGTATGGGGATCGGAGACCAGACTCGCTCAACAGAGAATGTCCCATAGGAGTCGCCATGGCTGCGATAAAAGTGGTGATCAGCGGCGCAACCGGGAAGATGGGCGTTGAGACCGTGGCGGCGGTCTCCCGGGAAACTGACCTGGAATTGGTGGGAGGCTCCTGCCGGCAGGACCGGGGGCCTGTCCTAGCAACAACCCGCGGCGAGGTCCCTCTTTCCACCGACCTGGAATCTCTGCTGGAACAGACACGGCCCGACGTGTTGGTGGACTTCACCAACGCCGCCGCGGCCATGGAGGCCGCCGCCAAAGCCGCCGCCCGGTCGATCAACATCGTCATGGGCGCCAGCGGGTTCTCCGAGGACCAGTTGAAGCAGCTCGACGCCATGGCCAACGACAACGGCGTCGGCATCATCGTCGCGCCCAATTTCGCGCTGGGCGCCATCGTGCTCAAGAAACTGGCCGAACAAGCGGCGCCCTACTTCGACTACGTGGACATCATCGAGTCCCACCACGAAGCCAAGATCGATGCGCCCTCCGGGTTCGCCCTGGCCCTGATGCGCAGTCTGGGCGGGATCAAGGAGTTCACCCGCAACCAACCGGAGAAGGAGAACCTGGCCAACACCCGGGGCGGCGAGCACCAAGGGATCTCGGTCCACAGCATCCGCATGCCGGGCAAAAGCGCCCACCATGAGGTGATCTTCGGCGCGGCCGGTCAGACCCTTTCCTTGCGCCACGACACCCTGGGCCGCGACTGCTACATGCCTGGCGTCGTGCGCTGCATCCGTGACGTTGTGACCCGTCCGGGCCTTGTGATAGGCTTGGAGAACGTGCTGGGCCTATAGTCAGGCACGAATCTCAGAGCAACCAGGGAACCATAAGTGCAAGACCTGACCATCGCCGTAGTAGGCGCCACCGGCGCGGTGGGCCTCGAATTTCTCCGCATCTTGGAAACCCGCTATCCCAGGCTGCCCAAGCTGAAGTTGCTGGCGTCCAGCCGCTCGGCGGGCCGGCGCATCAGCGTGGGCGGGAAAGAACTGGTGGTGGAGGAAGCCTCCGAAAAGTCCTTTGACGGCGTTGACGTGGCCTTCATATCGGCCAGCGCGGAGGTCAGCCGGCGGCTCGCCCCGGCGGCCGTGGCCGCTGGAGCGGTGGTGATCGACGACGGTTCCGCCTTCCGCATGGAGGACACAGTCCCTCTGGTCGTGCCCGAGGTCAACGGCGGAGACGTTGAATGGCACCAGGGCATCATCTCCATCCCCAACTGTTCCACCACCCCGTTGGTGATGATTGCCCATCCGCTGCACCAGGTGAACCCCATCAAACGGATAGTGGCCGACACCTACCAATCGGTCTCCGGCGCCGGCGGCGGGGCGATGGCCGACCTGCGGGAACAATCCGAGCGGCTGCTCAACGCCGACTCCCTGACCAGCAAGTCAGAGAAGGGCCAGATAGCCTACAACGTCGTCCCCCAGATCGACCGGTTCCTGGACACCGGCTACACCTTCGAAGAGCAGAAGATGCGGCAGGAGACCCAGAAGATAATGCACGCCCCGGAGATACAGATCTCCGCCACCTGCGTGCGGGTCCCGGTGTATATATCCCATTCCGCCTCGGTGCACATCGAGTTCACCCGGCCCATGCCCGTGGCGGAAGCCAGAGAGCTGCTGGCGGCCATGCCCGGAGTGACGGTGCTGGACAACCCGGAGGCCGGGGAATATCCCATGCCCTGGGACGTGGCCGGCGAGGACGACGTTTTCGTGGGACGCATCCGGCAGGACCTGTCCCATCCCAACGGCCTGGTGTTGTGGATCGTTTCCGACAATCTGCGCAAGGGAGCGGCGCTCAACTCGCTCCAGATCGCCGAAGAGCTGGTCTCCCGGGGCCGGTTGAAGCCCAAGCACACCAGTGGAGTGACCGGCTAGGCCGTACAACGGCAGTTGGGGGCACTCTCAAGAACGGTCGTGAAACGGCCGTTTTTTCTCTCCTAAGGCCGGTCCTGCTCTCGCTTCATTTTAGGGGATGCGATATTGGGTATCGGCGGGTATAATGCAACCAATTTCCTAGATCGAGGTGTCTTTACCGAGACGCTTACAGGAGGCGGGCATGGCGGAGATAGGAAGGCTCATAACTGCGATGGTTACCCCCTTTGACGAGAAGGGTGAGGTCGACTACGAGCAGGCCAAGAAGCTCGCCCATGCCCTTCTGGACTCGGGCAGCGACGGCGTGCTCCTGTCCGGCACCACCGGCGAATCGCCCACCCTGACCACCGACGAGAAGATGCGCCTCTTTGGCGAGGTCAAAGAGTCGGTGGGAGAGAAGGGCGTTGTCATCGCCGGCACGGGGACGTACAACACCGCCGAGAGT
>JACZXN010000304.1 GCA_022571575.1 Chloroflexota bacterium
CATGCCCCAGACCCGTGAGCACATCCTGTTGGCCCGCCAGGTTGAGGTGCCCCGCATCTTGGTGGCTCTGAACAAGGTCGACATGATGGACGACGAAGAGCTTCTGGAACTGGTGGAGCTTGAGGTCCGCGACCTCTTGAACCGCTACGGGTTCCCCGGCGACGACACGCCCATCGTCCGCGTCAGCGGGTTGAAGGCCCTCGAGGGCGACCCCGAGGCGGTGCAGGGAATTCTGGACCTCATCCAGGCCATGGACGATTACATCCCAATACCCGAGCGGATCATCGACCGGCCCTTCCTGATGCCCATCGAAGACGTCTTCGGCATCAAGGGCCGCGGCACCGTGGTCACCGGCCGGGTCGAGCGCGGCACCCTGAAAGTGGGCTCCCCCGTTGAAGTCATTCGCTGGGGCGATGTCCGGGAGACCGTGGCCACCGGCCTGGAGATGTTCCACAAGACACTGGACACCACCCAGGCGGGAGACGCCGTGGGCATCCTCCTCCGCGGCGTGGACCGGGAAGAGGTGGAACGGGGCCAGGTGCTGGTGGCTCCGGGAACCATGAATCCCTACACCAAGGCGGAAGCCGAAGTTTACATCCTGAGCCGCGAAGAAGGCGGGCGGCACACGCCGTTCTTCTCCGGCTACAAACCCCAGTTCTACATCCGTACCAGCGACATCACGGGCGAGTGCACCTTGCCCGAGGGCGTTGAGATGGTCATGCCTGGGGACAACGTTAAGATGCAGATCGAACTGATGAGCCCGGTGCCCCTCGAAGAGCAGATGCGCTTCGCCATCCGCGAAGGCGGACGGACCGTGGGCTCCGGCGTGATCACCAAGGTGGTGTCATAAATCATGGCTAGAAAAACCGCCGACGTGCGGCAAATCATCACCCTGCAATGCGGCGACTGCCGGGAGCGCAACTACACCACGATGAAGAACCGGCGCAACGACCCCAACCGGCTTGAGTTGCGGAAGTACTGCTCCAGATGCCGTTCCCACAAGACCCACCGCGAAGTGAGGTAACCCCCGATGGCTAGGGCGTCAACGCGCAGTCAACGCATCGTCACCCCCGCCGGTGGCGGACGCGTCAGCCCCGTAGCTTTCCTACAGGAAACTTACCAGGAATTGCGCAAATCGGTCTGGCCCAGCCGGGAAGAGACGGCGCGTCTGACCGTGGTGGTCATCGTATTGGCCATCGTAGCGGGGTTCTTCCTGGGCGGACTCGACCGGATCTTCTCTGAGGTATTCACCCGGTTCATTTTTTAAAGGCCGGGACCATCCTCAAGAAACTGTGTTGTTGCACGGGAGTGGAGAGCACCATAGCGCCGCCCCTTTTCGCCTGATTCAGCATCGGACATTGCGACATGACTTCAAGAAACCCATCCGAAACAGAAGAAACACCGGGCCCCCGTTGGTATATCGTCCACACCTACTCCGGACAGGAAGACCTGGTGGAGAAGAACCTGCGCCTGCGCATCCAGAGTCTGGACATGCAGGACCGCATCAACGAGGTCTTGGTCCCCACGGAAGAAGAGGTGGTCTTCAAGGACGGCCAGAGACGCTCGGAACGTAAGAAGCTGTTCCCCGGCTACATCCTGGTCCAGATGACCATGGACGACGAAAGCTGGTACGCCGTCCGGAACACCCCCGGCGTCACCGGGTTCGTTTCCACCGAGGACGAACACGACAAGCGGCCCAAGCCGGTGCCACTGGAAGACAAGCAGATAGAGGACATCCTGAAGCAGGTGGCCTCGGACCCCACCCGCGTGAATATCGGGTTGGAGCGCGGCGAAACCGTACGCATCACCGAAGGGCCCTTTGTGGATTTCATCGGCTCCATCAACGACGTGGACGAAGCCAAGGGCAAGGTCCGGGTTATGGTATCCTTCTTCGGGCGCGAAACGCCCGTGGAACTGGACTTCCTCCAAGTGGAACGCATCTAGTATCCAGTGTCTTGCCCCCGGGCCGGCATCAATCAAGAGAGTAACTTAGGAGCCCCAATTGGCGAAGAAAGTTCGGGCCATCATCAAATTGCAGCTAGAAGCCGGAAAGGCGACGCCAGCCCCTCCGGTGGGGCCCGCGCTGGGCCAACACGGCGTCAATATCATGGGTTTCGTCAAGGAATACAACTCCAAGACGGCCAACCAGGCGGGGTCCATCGTACCGGTGCACCTGACGGTCTATGAGGACCGCTCCTTCACCTTCGTGACCCGCACCCCCCCTGCGTCGGACCTGCTGCGCAAGGCCGCCGGCGTGGAGAAGGGGAGTTCCGAGGCTCGCCAGGGCAGCGTCGGCAGGGTCAGCCGGCAGCAGCTCCGGGAGATCGCCGAGTCGAAGCTGGCCGACCTGAACGCCGGCACCGTTGACGAAGCGATGGCCATCATTGCCGGCACCGCCCGCAGCATGGGCATCGACGTAGGAGAATAGCAACCATGGTCAAGCACAGCCGGCGATTCAGCGCCGTCGCGGAAAAGGTGGACCTGGAGAAGAGCTACGGCCCCAAAGAGGCCATGGAACTCCTGAAAGAGGTATCCACCGCCAAATTCGACGAGACCGTTGAACTGCACATCAGGACCAACGTCGATCCCCGGCACGCCGACCAGATGATCCGCGGCGTGTGCAGCCTGCCCCACGGCCTGGGCAAGACCATCCGCGTGGTGGTCTTCGCCGGAGCCGAGGGAGCGGAAGAGGCCCGTGCCGCCGGCGCGGACTTCGTCGGCGAAGACGACCTCATCGAGAAGATAGAAGGGGGCTGGACCGACTTTGAAGTCGGCCTGGCCACCCCTCAGGTGATGCCTAAGATCGGTAAGTTGGGCCGTATCCTGGGCCGCAAGGGCCTCATGCCCAACCCCCGTAACGGCACCATGGTCCAACCCCAAGACCTGCCCCGGGCGATCCAAGAAGCCAAGGGCGGGCGGACCGAGTACCGCACCGACCGCACCGCCATCATCCATTCGTCGCTGGGCAAGGTTAGCTTCGACGCCGACATGTTGGTGGATAATCTGGCCGCCCTCTCCAGTGCTATAATCAGGAACCGGCCCGACGGAGTGAAAGGGAATTTCTTCCGGTCGGCCTATATAACATCGACCATGGGCCCCAGCGTCCAACTGGACCTGCCGGCCCTCCAAGCCCTGGAAGCGCCGGAATAACCCGGCGCCCCGGTTTTACAATCTAAAGACCAACACGCCAGAGACCGCGGGTCCCCCTCCGGGGCTAAATGCGCAAGCCGCCCGCACAGGCGCGACGAACAGCAACTCAGGGCCTAACCTGAGTTTCAGGGCTACAGATTCCCTGCGCCGCGTCTTTGGTGCAGGGATTTTTCAT
>JACZXN010000305.1 GCA_022571575.1 Chloroflexota bacterium
GCAGGCTCCTACTTGATAGGCGCAAAAGATGGGAATGGATTTTGCGATGGCCCGTTCCAGGGCGGCCCAGCCGCCGGCGAAGGACGTTCCCAGGACCTGGGACTGCTCCACGGAGACGTTTTCCAGTTTCACCTCGGCCAGGTTCCAGGCAAAGCCGGCCAATGGGCGCACGGATACGCCGGGCGCATCCGCCGGCACCATCACCAGACCCACGGAATTGTCATCCTGGGAGCGGGCCGCGCAAAGCAGGTGACTGGCCGAGGTGCCATTCAAGACATATACTTTGGTCCCATCCAGCCGGAAGCCGGAGCCGTCACGCCGGGCGACGAGGCCCACGTCTTCCTCGAACCAGCTGTAGTCGGCCTCGGTCACCGCCGGCACCAGGGTCCGCTCCCCCGTGGCCAGGAGAGGCAGCCATTCCCGTTTCTGCGCGTCGGTGCCGCCCTCCAGAACGGTGAAGGCCCCGAGTACGGCGGAAGTGAGGTGGGGGCCCGGCACCGGTCCACGGCCCAACTCCTCAAAGAGGACCCCGGCATCGGTGAAGGAACCGCCCTCACCGCCGTAGTCCTGGGGGATCACGATACCCAGCCAGCCGGTGGCCGCCAGCTTATGCCAGGGTTCCGAATCCGCCGGCTGGTCCGAATCCGCCAGCTCCAGCAGAGTTTCCTTGGGATACTCCTGCTGCACAAAGCGATTCACCGCCGCCTTGAGCATCTCCTGTTCCGCAGTCAGGGACAGGTCCATGAAATCTACCTCCGGTTAAGCTGTCAGCCGTCAGCTCTTAACTGACGGCTGAAAACTGATAGCTGATAACTCCTACGCCAGGGCTCCCGCCTTCTCCCGGACCTCTCGGCCGATGCCGATGCGGCGGGCCATGATTACCTTCTGAATATCCGCGGTGCCTCCGGGATGGACGGCGACGATGGCGGAGCGTTGGTAGGCCTCGAAGTGGCCCTCTCCCGCGCCCCATTCTTTGTCGAAGGTCAGGGTGGCCGGTCCCAGAATGTCCAGGACGGCGTTGGCGGTGCGCAGCCCAGCCATCTTCCGGAAGTAGGATGCCTGGGGCCCTTCGTAGGTTATGTGGGCCTTGCTGTTGCGCATCCAATAGTTTCGGAGGCTGAGCAACCTTGAAATTTCCGCATCCACGTACATGTCCACCAGTCGGTCGCGCACGTCTGGGTCTTTGTGCAAGGGCTGCCCGTGGCGCATGGTCTCGCGGCAATACTCGAACATGTGGTCCACCAGCCGGTTGCGGCCGATGCGTCCCCCGGTCCCGTGCTCCAACTCCAGATGAGTGGAGGCAACTTTCCAGCCTTCGTTTTCGCCGCCGATGAGGTTGCCGGCGGGAACGCGTACATTGTCGAAATACACCGTGTTTTTCACGCCGGAACCAGCGCCCGACTCGCCGCCGGCGATGAGCAGGTCCATGGGTTGAACGGTTATGCCCGGGAGGTCCGATGGGATCATGAACCAGCCCAGGTTCTGGTGCCGGGGCGCTTCCGTGTCGGTACAGGTCAGGGTCCACATGTAGTCGCAGCCCAGGGAGCTGCCCACGAATATCTTCTGACCGTTGATGACGTAGTCGTCGCCCTCCCGATCGGCCGTCGTCTTGACATTGGCCAGGTCCGACCCGGCCTCCGGCTCCGTCAGCAACTGCCATGTGCGGACTTCGCCCTTGAAGATGGGCGGCAGGAACTTCTCTTTCTGCTCGTCGCTGCCCCAAACCATGATGGACGCGCCACCGAGTCTGCCCCCCGAATCGTAATAAGGAGGGACAGTCAGGCCAACGGCGTCCACCTCCTCGTCGATCACCACGGAATGGTCAAGGGAGAGACCGCCCCCGCCGTACTCCGTCGGAGCAGTGGCCCACAACCAGCCCTTGGCGCCCATCCGCCGGCCCAATTCCCGGCGCTTCTCATACTGCTCCGCGGCGACATCGGCGGAGTCCGGTGGATGCAAGATGCCGTCGGGCACGTTGTCTTTCAGCCACGACCGGACCTCCTGGCGAAACTCTTCCTGCTCCGGCGTGTAACGAGGTTCAAAGTCCATGGGGTCCCTCCGTAACTATCGGCCTTCAACTATCAAGGTTCAGCAGTACCCGTTTCCCAAAAGTTTATGGACGAACACTGACTGCCGCCTATGGATTATGCCGCAATAACGCATGGTACGCAACTTAATGACGCAGGTCCTTGGGGCCGGATGATCCCGCTATTGGGACCTTAATGCCCGGCCGGGCAGGGCGCCGGTGTGTGCTCCGCCATCGATGACCAGCCGGCCGTTGACGATCACGTAGTCGATGCCCTCTGGGTACTGCTTGGGATCTTCAAATGTGGCCAGCGCCCCTACCGTCTTAGGGTCGAAGATGACCAGGTCTGCCTTCATTCCATCCCGCAAGATTCCTCGGTCGCTCAAACCGAGCCGTTGGGCCGGCATCGAGGTCATTTTCCGCACCGCGTCCTCCAGGCTAAGCAGACCCTCCTCCCGAACGAACTGGCCCAGGATATAGGGGAATGTACCGTAGCTCCGGGGGTTGGGCATGCCGCCGGTGAGCAACCCGTCGGAGCCAACCATCTGGGCAGGATGCCGCAGGATCGTGCGGATGTTGTCCGGGTTGCCGGTGCGGGCCACGAATGCCACCTCCAGGTTCTCCTCGATGAGCAGATCGCAGACGGCGTCCACCATCTTCTTGCCCTGAGCCTGGGCCAGGTCCACCAGGGACCGTCCCTCCCATTCCTTGTTCTTGGCTGAGCCGAGATGACTGAAGATGTAATGGTCCAGGGACCGGCCCCACGTGGGCTCTATAGACTCGCTGATCTCCTCCCTCACCGCCCCGTCCGATATCCGCCGCAGCAGGGCATTCGGCCCTCCGGCGTGTACCCAATAGGGCAACATGGAGTGCAGGACAGTGCTGGCTGCAGCGTAGGGATACTGGTCGAAGGTTACGTCCACACCGGAGTTTCGCCCCTCATCCACCAGTGCCACCATGCGCTCTCCCATGCCCTCCACCGGGCTGTGGTAGTGGGAGATGTGTACCGGCACCCGGCTGCGCCTTCCAATCTCCACGGCTTCCCGGAATGGGTCCAGCAGCCGGTCTCCAAGGCTGTAACGGGCGTGGGTAAAATAGATGCCGCCGAGCTCGCCGATCGCCTGGCACACGGACACCAGTTCATCGGTATCGCTATAGGCTCCGGGCGGATAGGTAAGGCCGGTGGAGAAGCCGAAGGCGCCGTCCCGCATCCCCTGACGCGCCAGTTCCTGCATCCGCTCAAGCTCCGCCTGGGTGGGCGGCCGGTCCTCCCATCCCATGGCCTCCACGCGGATGGC
>JACZXN010000306.1 GCA_022571575.1 Chloroflexota bacterium
TCCTACAATCTGTTGCCGTGGATGTCCAGCATCACCAACGGAAGACCCAGCTCCCGCAGGCCGGATTCCACCGCCTCCCGGTCGCCGACCACCAGCACTCTCAGGTTGGAGGGGCGTATCTGTTCGGCGGCCACGCGGTGGACATCGGCCAGAGTGATCGCTTCCAGTCGAGACCTCACGGTCTGGAAATAGTCATCCGGAAGCCGGTATTGGACTAACTGGACCATATGGCCCAATATCATAGCGGGCCGCTCGAAGCTGGCCGGATAGCCCTGCAGTATCCCCGCTTTTGACGCATCCAGCTCTTCCTGTGTGATGGGTCGCGACCCGTGAATATCGCGGAATTCCTGCAGGGTCTCCTGCACCGACTCCTTGGTCACGGCGGTCTGCACGCTGCCGCCGGCCTGGAGCAGGGAGGGACCGCGATGCCACTGTACGCTGGAATTGTAGCCGTAGCTGTAGCCCTTGTCCTGCCGCAGGTTCAGGTTCAGGCGGGCAGAAAATTGGCCGCCGAATGTGTAATTCAGCAGGGTTAATGCAAAGTAGTCGGGGTGGTACCGGTTTATCGTCGGTTGCACCGCCCGGATGACCGACTGGGCCGAGCCGGGCCGGTCCACCAGGTAGATCGTTGACTCTTCGAACGGGTGGTGGGAAACATCACGGGCCAGATCGGCTTCGGCTCCGGCGCCCGTCCAATCGCCCAGATAAGCCTCCGCCTGGGCGCACACCTCATCCAGGCTAACGTCGCCGGACACGATCAGGGTGGCGTAGGCCGGGCCGTAATCCCGCTGGAATTTACCAACGATGTCCTGCCGCGTCATGGCGGACACGGATTCTTCGGTTCCAGAGACGGGGTGACCGTATCCGGTGCGCTGAGGGAAGACCAGGCCGGGAGCGATCCGGCCGGCGATCACCCCGGCGTCGTCCAGGCCACGGCGCAGGTCGGTCAGGTGTTCCCGTCGCAGCCTCTCCAATTCATGGTCGGGAAAAGCGGGATTTTTCACCAGGTCCGCCAGCAGTTCCAGCGCCGTGGGCCAGTGTTTGGTCATGGCGTCGGAGGACAGGAAGGCGTATTCCCGCTGGGCGTCGGTGGATACCCGGGAGCCGATGGACTCGAAGGCGGCGGCGATCTCCTGGCTGGACCGGTTGGCGGTCCCTTCGGCCAGCATCTGGGCCGTGATGCCGGCCAGGCCCGGTTGCTCTTCGGTATCGGTGATGGCGCCGGCCTCCAGGTAGATTCCGAAGTGGACCAGGGGCATGCCCCGTTTTTCAACGACGGCTATGCTCAATCCATTGCTGAGCTGGCGCCTCTGCGGGATAGGAGGGGTGAACGCAGGCTCCTTCGCCGGAGACGGCATCACCCATCGGTCTACGGTGCTGGCGGAAGGACTCAAGGTCTTCTCCGGCAGCACGCGCATCCTCACCTGAGGCCGGTTGAACAGCGATTCGGCAACCCTCAGTATGTCTTCCCGGCCGACGGCCATGTACTCGTCCAGGCTGGTGTTGATCAGGCCGGGGTTGACGGCGAAGGTGTTGAAGTGGTTTAGCTGGTCGGCGCGTCCCCCGAATCCGCCGATGTGGGCCAGTTGGCGATAGTGGGAGGCCTCGATTCGGTTCTTGACGCTGGCAATCTCATCGTCTGTGGGCGGGTCCTGTAGTATCCTTGCCAGTTCGGCGTCGGCGGCCGCCTCGACCTTGGCCAGTTCTATTCCGGCGGCCGCGGTGACCACCACCTGGAACTGTCCGGCGATCTCGCCGGCGTGGTAGCGTATGTCAACGCTCTGAGCGATCTGCTGCTCGTAGACCAGCTCGCGGTGGAGGCGGGAGCTGAGGCCATCGGATAGGATCGCCTGCAGCAACTCCAGCGGGATGTCGTCGGCGTGGAAGGCGGCGGGGGTGGGCCAGCAGATGTAGACACGCGGTAGAGTCACCCGGTCCCGCATCTCCAACTCAACCCGGCCGGCCAGGGGAGAATCGTGCCTTCCCAGGCGCCGTAACGCGGGACCGGGAGGCAGGTCGCCAAAGTATCGGTTCACCAGGTCCATGGCATCGTCGCGTTGGAAATCTCCGGCGATGGCCAGGCTGGAGTTGGAGGGAGAGTAGAACCTGCGGAAGAAGTTCTTGGTGTCCTCCAGGGTGGCGGCGTCCAGGTCATCCTGGGAGCCGATGGTCATCCAGTGGTAGGGATGGGGCATGGGGAACAGGGCTTCCTGGATATGCCAGGATGCCATACCGTAAGGGCGGTTCTCGTAGGACTGGCGTCGTTCGTTTTTGACCACGTCCCGCTGTACATCGAAGCGTGTCTGGTCCAGTGCGTCCAGCAGAAAGCCCATACGGTCGGCTTCCAGCCATAGGGCCAATTCCAGGTAGTTGGAGGGTACGTCTTCCCAGTAGTTGGTCCGGTCGTTGGTTGTCGAGCCATTCAGGCTGGCCCCGGCTTTCTGCAGGGGCTCGAAATGACTGCTGTTGTGGTGCTTGGAGCCCTCGAACATCAGGTGCTCGAAAAGGTGGGCGAAGCCGGTGCGTCCAATCTCTTCGTCCTTGGAGCCCACGTGATACCAGACGTTGACTGCCACCAGGGGTATGGAATGGTCCTCATGAAGAATGACATCGAGGCCGTTGGATAGCGTGACCTTCTCGAAGGAAATGGACACCATTAGCTAGCTTCCTTTAAATCCCTGGGGGCCAAGGGCCGTCCCTATGGCTCGTTGGGAAGATGGCTTGGCCGCATTGGCCCGCCGCCAGGACTACACTCCGGTGGTTCCGGTCCGTAGCACGCGGATGGCTACTTCGCCGGTCTTGCCTCTAAGCTCCAGCTTCAGATGCGGCGCGTCTGGGTACTGGCCGGCAACTTGCTGGTAAGTTTCCTCCGCCACCAGCACCTCACCGGGCTGGGCTGCCCCTTGCAGACGGGCCGCGATATTCACAGGGTCACCTATCACGGTGAAGTCCCGTACCTCGCCTTCACCTACGTTGCCCATAAACACCTCGCCGGTGGCTACCCCGGCGCCGACCCGTAGCGAGTCCGGGTCCTTCGCAACCTTCTCCATCCCGGAAACGATCTGCACGGCCGTCTGAACCGCCCGTTGGGGGTGGTCCTCCGGCCGGAAGGGAGCGCCGAAGAAGGCCATCACCTGATCTCCAACCATCTTGTCGAGGGTCCCGTCAAGCTCGAACACCAGCTGAGCGGCCAGGGCATAGAACCGGTCCAACCGTGCCGCCAACTCCATGGGCGGGAGCTGTTCGGACAGAGAGGTGGACCCCCTGACGTCCACGAACACCACAGTGACCTCGGCCAGCGCCCCG
>JACZXN010000307.1 GCA_022571575.1 Chloroflexota bacterium
ATCACCTCGACCGCCGAGTCCTTGACTCCTGCCAGTTCCAAGACGTCCTTGAGCGAGACTCCGGCCCACTCGGCGTTGCCCATGATGCCGTGGCCCTTGATCTGCTCCATGACCGAACTGATGCGCAGGGCTTTGGTGTAATACTCGGGCACCGGGCTGTTGCCGCAGCACTCGAAGGTCACCTGGAAGCGCCTCTGGGGCAGCTTCTTGAGGTCTTCTAATGAGAGGGAGATGGTCCGCTCAACTTCCCCGTTAATCTTCAACTGGAAGGTGTTGATGTCAATCTCGGGGCTGTCCTTCCAGTGGTTGCGTATGTAGAACAGCTCGTTGGGAACGATGTTCTCTTGCAACGCTTGAGGGGGCGCCGCGAAGGTCCGAAACCCGGCGTTGGTGGGGATTATCTGCGGTTCCGCTTTGGTGCCGATCTGCGGCAGGGCCATGGGGCGTCCTCCTCAAGACAGTCCAGTGATTTCCGCGGGGTTTTTGCCTATTCCAGGTGGTCGGTTTCCAGTTCCGCCGACGGATAGGTGATCAGCAATACCGCCGGGGTCCAGAGATGGTGTATCAGTTTGTGGGGCACGCCCGGCGGGGCCAACAATGTGGTGCCCGCCCGTACCGTCCGCACCTCGTCGCCCAGGATGACCTGAATGGCGCCGGACAAAACCTGGATCGAGACATCTACCGGATGGGTGTGCATCCGGCCTTCCCAGCCTGGGGAGATCTCCACCTCTTTCACGGTCAATGATACCGCACCTTGGTCTTTAGATACCAGATACCGCTCCCGCACCCGCTCCATGACGGGGGCCAAGCGGATGTCTGAATGGTCGATTATCGGCATCGGTTTCTCCAAATTTTTTCTAGCGGTGGTCCCGGCTATTCGACGACTACGGGGTATCCTTTTATACAACGTGACGGTGGCTACTTCACAGTCACTGGGTAACCTACTATGGCACTGAAATTCTTGCGCATGTTGTTGTAGCGAGGCTCATGGGACTGAACGCGGCCCACTTCGTCGTGGGCGCGGGACATGATGTTGTACTTGCCGGTCTTGTTTGCGTCCCAACGGTAGGACCAGCGGACCCACATGAACCGGTCGCGGGGCTCCTCGATGTGGGCGGCATGCCAGGTGTCTCCGCCATCGACGCTGACATCGACCTGGGAGATGGCGCCGGCGCCGCTCCAGGCGTAGCCCCGGACCATGTGGACGCCCTTGGTCATCTCCTCAGTGTCGTCGTTGGGCTGAGTCACGATGGATTTGACTTCGAGGGTGGTAATCAGCTCTTTATCGGGGTCGTCGGCCGAGTCGGCATAGTAGTAGAACTGGTAGTGGTACCAGCAGTCCGGCATATGGTCCAAGATCTCCAGGTCCGTGATCCACTTCACCGACCAGTTGCCGGACCAGCCGGGGACCAGCAGGCGGACAGGGGCGCCGTGGAGGTGCTCCAAAAGCTGCCCGTTCTGGGCCCAGGCCAGGATGGTGTCGGGGTGCAGGGCCTTCTGCATGGGCAGGCCCTTGTCGTAGTAGAAGGGCTTGGTGCCTTCGGCGGCGGTGGCGGGGACTCCCTCGTCATTGCCCACGGCCCGCACGTAGAGGGACTTGTCAGTTAGTCCGGCGGCGTTCAACACTGCGGCCAGGGGGACGCCGGTCCATTCGCTGGCGCTGAGGATCATGCATTCTTGGGTGCGGGACGGCTTGGGCCCCTCGTCCTTGAAGTACTCGAAGAAGGTGGCGTCGCTGCCGGAGCATTCCATGACCGTGCGGACGCTGCGGCCGGCGAAGCGGCGGAGTTGGTCGAAGTTCAGGGTGATGGGGTTCTTGACCTGGCCGTGAATCTTGAGCTCCCACTTGTCCGTCTCCACCACCGGGGGAACGTCGAAGTGCTGCACGGTGTAGTGCAGGTCCGTGGGAGTGATCAGCCCTTCCAGGTCCATCACCGGGGTGCGGATGCGGACCGTCCGGCCCTGGTCGTCCATGAGGGTGACCGGGTTCAGGTCCTTGGTGGGCCAGCCGTGCCAATTGCCGGTCTTGTTGGCATTGGCGGGGTCCGAGCCGATCGCCTCGTCCATTCTCAGGAAATCGGGGATCGCTCCTAAATCTTCCCTCGTCGCCATCGAGTCCCTCCTCTGTTTTCCCCTTTGGCCTGCGGTGTCGCCAACGAGGTTATTTTGGCCGGTATCGAGCCGGTATCAACCTGTGGCGTATTTCTCGCCCAAGGCGGTCTCCCACCTCAGGTAATTCATCATCTCGGCGTAGCTACGGTCCACGCCCAGGTAGTTGATGTCCGAGGGCGGGCGCACGATCCCGGTCAGGCCCTCTTCCACCGGCAGACCGGCCTGCTTCCAGGCGGCCATCCCGCCATCCAGCGCCGACACGTTGGTGTAGCCCAACCCTTGCAGCGTGGACGCGGCCAGAGTGGAACCGCGCCCGTTGCCGCAGGTTACGGCGATGGACGCGCTCTTGGATGGGGCGGCCGCGCCGATCTCAAGCTCAAGCCAGCTTCGCGAGATCCACTTTGCCCCTGGGGTGTGGCCCTGGGAGAAGTCCTGGCTGGTGTCAACGAACAGCACCAAGTCCGGCTGGTTTGCGTTCAAGTCTTGGGCCGAGACCTTTTTCACCGACGCCTCCGCCTCGCTCAGACTGGCGACGCTGGGGGCCGGGAACCCGGTCTCGAAGCTCTGGCCGGCGGCCTGCCAGGCGGGCGCGCCGCCGTCCACGGCGAAGACGTTCTCGTGGCCCAATTGCCGGTACATGGAGGCGGTGACGGTGGCTCTGGCTTTGGCGTCGCAGCAGAAGACGTAGGTGGCGTTCTTGACCACGGCCACATCGTCGGACCGCTGCACCGCCTGTCCGCCGGGGAACCACTGAAAGCCGGGTATGTGGCCGGCTTTGTATTCATCTTCGGTCCGGACGTCGATCAGGTAGACCGACTCCCGGTCCCGTTTGGCCAGCACCTGTTGCAGCGCGGGGATGTCCAGATAGCGGACACCGTCCTCGCTGGCCAGCCGCGCCGCGTATTCCTCGGCGGCGGCCCTGCTCTCGGTGGACACTTCGGGGAGCTCGACCCGGTCGGCGCCGAATTCCAGCTCATAGCCGGCCAACAGCCAGCCGGAGGTGCCGTTCTTCAAGCCCACGGCCTCCACACCCATGCGTTGCAGGACCCGGGTGCCCATGATGCTGCGGGTGCGGCCGGCGCAGTTGATGACCACCGTGGTGCCGGGCTCCAGGTCCTTGGTGATGTCGGTGATCCTGAGGGCCAGCTCGCCGCCGGGCATGCTGCGGCCGCCGGGGATGCACATGCGCTGGT
>JACZXN010000308.1 GCA_022571575.1 Chloroflexota bacterium
AACGTAGCCTGACCGGCCGGCGCCTTCTACCGATAAGCGTAACCAGGACCGCACGTGGTGAACCCATCCCGTTCGTGGTGAGCCCATCCCGTTCGTGGTGAGCTCCGACCGTTGTCGAGAGTCTCGATGAAATCGGACTTGTCGAACCATACTTGCGCACCCTTCGACGGGCTCAGGGCGAGCGGACGGTCCAAAAGCGTATCGCCAAAACCTGGTGCTAGGCCGGGGACTTGAACCGGTAGCCGACGTTCCAGATCGTTTCCACAAAGGAGCGGCCGGGAGACTCCACCTTGGAGCGGAGCCGCCGGATGTGAACGTCCACGGTGCGGGTGCCGCCCAGGTAGTCATACCCCCAGATCTGACTGAGCAGCGCGTCTCTGGTGTAGACCCGTCCGGGGTTGGAGGCCAGGAGCACCAGAAGCTGGAACTCCTTATAGGTCAACGCCACGCGGCGTCCCGCCACGGTGACCTCATACCGTTCCAGGTCGATGGCCAGATCGCCCACCTTGAGCAATTGCGGTCCGGCGGGGCCACTCACCCGGTACATCGCCTGTTTCACCCGGGCGGTCAACTCCCCTCCGGAAACCGGACAGACCACCATTTCATCGGCGTTGAGTGACGGGTCGTAGTCGGTAACAGCCTCCCTGGGAACGGCGGCCAGCACCGGCAGCTTGCGGTCGTGGCAAAGCTCGACAAAACGCCGGGCCTCCGGTTCCTCCAGAGAAGACATGTCCAACAGGACCGCATCCGGAGCCTGTACCCCACGCTCGTCAAGCTGCTCCAACTCGACTCCCGTCTGGCAGGACATGCCGGCCCGGTCGACGGCGTCCGCCAACGCGCTGGGCGCGCCTCCGTGGTTGACGAGTACAAAAAGGTGGTACAAGGGTCCGGCCCAAAGCTCCCAGGTGATTTGATTCCCGATCTAATTCCCAGCAAAAGTATACCAAATGGGTTCTCAGTTGCAGTTGGTTGCCCCTGGCCGGCCCACGGCTTCTCCCTGCGATGAACTGCGATTGACGCTAAAGTTGGGTGCAACTATCATGGCGGTGACGGCGGTGACGGCGGCGGCAGCCACCAGACGCATCAAATGGGAAGCCATCAGGGAGTGGAGCCATGAGCGCTCAGACCATCGCGGGTTCAGCCCAGGAGGTCCGCCAGTTGATCCGTTCCAACAAGTGGCGGGGGATCACCTCCGGAGTGGCGCCGGGTCACGTCCAGGCCAACCTGGCGATCCTCCCCAAGGACCTGGCCTTCGATTTCTTGCTGTTCTGCCAGCGGAACCCCAAGCCCTGCCCCCTCTTGGAAGTGATTGACTCCGGACAGGTCGAGCCTGTGCTCACCACCCCGGGCGCCGATATCCGGACTGATGCCGCCGGTTACCGGATCTACGAGAACGGCGAATTAACCGCGGAAGTGGACACCATCGAGGACTACTGGCGGGACGACCTAGTCTCCTTCTTGCTGGGTTGCAGTTTCTCATTCGAGACGGCCATGGTGGACGCGGGCATCCCGCTGCGCCACCAGCAGAACGGGCATAACGTGGCCATGTATATCACCAACATCGCCACCACGCCGGCCGGCATCTTCTCTGGGCCGATGGTGGTCAGCATGCGGCCGGTGAAGCGGGAGCAGGTGGTGCGGGCGGTGCAGGTGACCTCCCGGTTCCCCGCCACCCACGGCGCGCCGGTACACATCGGCTCACCCGACTATATCGGCATCACGGATATCTCCCATCCCGACTTTGGGGACGCGGTGGAGATCAAGGACGACGAGGAGCCGGTGTTCTGGGCCTGCGGTGTGACTCCCCAAGCGGTGGCCCTGAACTGCAAACCGTCGCTGATGATCACCCACGCCCCCGGCAGGATGTTCATCACCGACGGGCGGGACGCCGATTATGCGGTTTTATAGTCCCGATTGATCGGGGCCATCAGCGTTCAGCGTTCAGCTTTTTAGGGGTGTAGGTTTTGACCGAGACTATCGAAGACATCATCTTGGACCAGGACAAACGGGGGATGCTGGCTTTGCGGCCGTATCTTCCCGACGACGACTGTTCCCAGGCCGCCCAGTTCATCATCGATAATCCCGGCGGCGTGATCATCGTCACCGGGTTCTATGTCGTGATGGCCGGCAAGCCGGAGACTGACGGACCGCCCGGGGCCATCGCCATCGGCGAAGCCTTGAAGGCCCTGGGCCGCACCGTGACCTACGTAAGCGACGAGTACACCACCCCGGTTTTGCGCCGCTACGCCAACGGCTCGGAGGTGATCGATTTCCCCATCGATGGGGTGGTCAACAGCAAGGGACACGCCAAGGCCATCTTGGAGCGGGTCAAGCCCTCGCTGCTGATCTCCATCGAGCGCTGTGGCCGCACCCGTGACGACACCTACCTGAACATGCGCTACGTCGATATATCTCCGCACACCGCCCGGCTGGACTACCTGTTCGACTCGGATATACCTTCGGTGGGGATCGGCGACGGCGGCAACGAGATCGGCATGGGCAACCTGGCCGAGGTGATACCGACCGTGGACTCCCTGCCCGATTACCCGGCGGTGAACCAGGTGGACCGCCTGGTCATCGCCAGCGTGTCCAACTGGGGCGGGTACGGCCTGGTGGCTGCGCTGTCCCAGATCTCCGGCAAGAAACTGCTACCCTCAGTCGAGTCCGAGACCGCCATGCTCCACGGCATGATCGAGGCGGGTGTGGTAGACGGCACCACCGGCGAGGCCGTGCCCACGGTGGACAACTTCTCCGCCGAGGAGAATGGGGCCCTGCTGGCAAGGCTGCACCGGGTGGTGGATGGCGGGTAGGCAGTCCCCGCCTACGCTCTGCTGTCACTCTGAGCGATAGCGAAGAGTCTCATTGCTTTGGTTAAAGGTGTTTGTCCATGGCAACGAGATTCCTCGGCTGACGCCTCGGAATGACATGCTGGTGTGAAGCAGTTCCAATCACGAAATTACTATCGAACTAGGAGTTAACCATGCTGATCGTAGACGCCCAGGTACATCTTTGGAAAGGCCATGTGCCGGCCAATCCCGGCCACCGGCAGATACCTGATTTCACCGCCGATGACCTGCTCAAGGAGATGGACGAAAGCGGCATCGACGCGGCGATCATTCATCCGCCCAGTTGGGACCCCGATTCGGACAGTCTGGCCCTGGAGGCGGCGAAAGCTCACCCCAACCGCCTGTCGATCCTGGGCAAGATTCCCTTGGATAAGGCCGAAAGCCACTCGTTGGTGGACGGCTGGCTGGACCAGCCCGGCATGCTGGGGTTCCGGTTCAGCTTCACCCAGC
>JACZXN010000309.1 GCA_022571575.1 Chloroflexota bacterium
GGGTCACCGCCTCGCCAACTTCCGGCGGCCGCATGGTGTCGCCTGGGAACGGCCATGGCATGATCACGGTGGGGCCGCAGGACTCTCCCGACCCTCCCGTGCCCGCCATCCAGGAGTACGAGGCGAAGATCCGGCCCGAAGTCCGCAAACGGTTGGGACCCAGATATGACCAGGTGAACCCCATCGTCGGCACCCTGTTCCCCAACTTCTCCTTCCTGCGGGCCAGCTCACGCGCCTTTCGGTTGTGGCAGCCCAAGGGCCCGGAGAAGATCGAGATATGGTCGTGGGTCTTCGTGGATAAAGAAGCTCCCCCCGAGGTCAAGGAAGAATTGCGGCTGGCCGGAATCAGGGGCTTCAGCCCCTCGGGCACATTCGAGCAGGACGACATGGACAACTGGCAAGAATGCACCCTGAGTAGCCGCGGAGCCGTCGCCCGGCGCCGGCGGCTGAACTACCAGATGGGGTTGGGTCACGAAGGCTACGACGAGGGGATCAAGGCCTGGGCCAGCGACTTCCGGTACAGTGACAGCAATCAACGCCAGTTCTACGGTAGGTGGGTGGAGTTGATGAACGCCGGCAGTGGGGACCAGCCATAGGCCAACGGAACATTCCGGAACCGGCAAGGATCGCCCAGATGAAAGACGAAGTTTTGCGCGAGGTCGAGCAGTTCCTGTACCGGGAAGCCAGGATGCTGGACAACCGGCAGTTCCACGAGTGGCTGGAGTTGCTGACCGACGACGTGCGTTACTGGATGCCCATCCGGTCCAACCGGTATCCGGTGAACAGCAAGGCCATCGTGATCCTGGACGGCTCCCGCTACGAGGAGGCGGAGGTCTCGTCGGAAAAGGAACTGGCCTTCATGGACGAAGATAAAGACTCGTTGACGCGCCGGATCGCCCGGCTGGACACCGGCATGGCCTGGGCCGAGGACCCGCCGTCGCGCACCCGGCACATCATCACCAACATCGAGGTGGAGGCCGGGGACACCGAGGGCGAACTGCGCGTCTACTCCAACTTTTTTATGTACCGCACCCGCGCCGAGACCGAGCAGGACTTCTACATCGGCAGCCGGGAAGACGTACTCAGGCGCGTCGGCGGCCAATTGCGGGTCGCCTCACGAAAGATTGTCCTCGAACAGACGGTCCTGCTGGCCAAGAACCTGAGCAACTTCTTCTAGGCCCCACGGGGGCTCTGCCTCAAGTTTTATAGGCCCCCTGGCATCGAGGCATCCCTTCCACACTGTCACCCCGAGTGTAGCGAGGGGTCTCATTGCTCCTGATGAAACCGGGCTGCACCGCAAAATGGGATTCCTCGTCGGCCTTCGGCGCTCCTCGGAATGACAGTATTGAGGCAAGGCTCAAGGGCCGGAATGTCAGGACCGGTCACCCTACCGCCTGGACCGCCGCCCTCATCTCCTCAAAACTCATGGCCCCGGAGTGCAGCTTCCCGCCGATCTGGAATGACGGCGCCCGGACAACGCCCGCCTCTGTCGCCTCGAGGTGTTGAGCCAGGACCAGGTCGTGGTAGGTGTGGGACTCCAGCTTGGGCCACATATCCCCCCAATCCAACCCGGTGGACACCGTGATCCGGCGCAGGGTGTACAGGCTCCCCAGGTCCACGCCATGCTCCCAATACTCCTTGGAGGCCGCCCGGAAGAACGGGCCGTCCCGACCCCGCTCCTTGGCCAGCGCGGTGGCCGCATGGACCAGAAGGGTGCTGACGGACCGGTTTGAGGCCGGCTCGATCACAGAACCTTCGCCGGGCCGGTATAGAGGCTGCCGCCGGCGGGGTCCGTCATGCTCTGCATCCTCCAGGTCCTTGCGGAGACGGCCCTGCCCGGATTCGCTTTGACCCTTGGGTTCGGGCCGCGCCAGAAAGGGCCTGCGGTCGATCTCAAACTCCAGGCTGGACGCCAGTTCTTCGAGCCGGCCCAGCCCGATGTAGGAGTGGGGTCAGGTGTAGTCGAACCAAACGGTGACCGGGGCAGCGGGCATGTGGGTTATCTCCTCCCAGGTATCTCTTTCATGGGACGGCGATCGGATTCAACCCCGTGGGTTCAACTCAGGCTCAGGTCCTTGGCCCGCTGCAACACCTTGACCAGGGCCTCCATCGACAGCACCCCGGTGTTGGTGTTGCGGGGGCTGGGGTGGTACGAGGCGACCATCATGGGCAGAGACGGCCCGAACCGGTAGACCTCTCCGTGCATGAATTTGCCCCGCACCTTTTCCGAGCCCATCTCGCTCAGTGTTTGCAGGGTGGCCCGGAACGCGATGTGGCCCAGGGCCAGGATCACCTTCAGGTTGGGCAGCATCTTGAGTTCCCGGACCAGATAGGGCAGGCAGGTGCGCTGTTCCTCCGGGGTGGGCCGGTCGCCGGGGGGCACGCACCGCACCGCCGCGCAAACGTAGGCGCCGGTGAGGGTCAGCCCGTCGTCCCGGTGTTCCGAGGTGGGCTGGTTGGCCAGTCCGGCCCGGTGCATGGCGGCGGTCAGGAACGAGGCCGACGGGTCGCCGGTGAACACCCGGCCGGTCCTGTTGCCGCCGTGGGCCGCCGGAGCCAGGCCCAGCAATACCAGGGCCGCGTCGGGGTCGCCGAAACTGGGGACGGGCTTGGCCCAGTAGTCCCAGTCCCGGTAGGCCGCCCGCTTCTCGCCGCCGATCTTCTCCCGCCACTCCACCAGGCGGGGACAGAGGCGGCAGGCCACGATCTCTTCGGTGAGGGCCGCCAACCGCTCTCGATGATTATCTACCATGCGTGGCCCCGCGAGACGGCGCGGGTCTGGAACCGGCCGGCCCTTGCTGGGCCCGGTGCTATACTCCGGCCCATGACCGCCCTATCCCTGGTCCTGGTGCTCCTGTCCGCGGTTGCCCACGCGTCATGGAACCTGATGCTGAAGCGGGCCGGAGACCCCGAGATTTTCGCCTGGTGCTTGTTGGCAACGGTCACGGTTCTCCTGGCCCCGTTGGGAGCGGTGCTGTTCTGGTACAACTCGGTGGGACTCACCGGTCTGTGGTTCATTCTGGCCACGATCGTTCTCCACGTCGCTTACTTCAACTTCCTGAGCCGGGGATATGCCCAGGGAGACCTTTCCCTGGTCTACCCCGTGGCCCGGGGCATGGGACCCATGCTGGTGCCGGTGCTGGCCGTTATCTTCCTGGATGAGATTATCGACCCTCTGGCCATCGCCGGGATAGCAGCCATCATCGGCGGGATATATACCATCTCATGGTGGGGCAATTTCCATCAAGTGTTGCGGAGTCCCCTGCTATTCCTCAACTCGGCGGGAATGC
>JACZXN010000310.1 GCA_022571575.1 Chloroflexota bacterium
CGCCGCCGAAGCGGGCCATCAGTTCATCTTCCAGGGAAACGTAGAACCGGGAGCTGCCCGGGTCTCCCTGGCGTCCGGCGCGGCCCCGCAGCTGGTTGTCGATGCGGCGGGCGTCGTGGTGCTCGGTGCCGATCACGTGCAGGCCGCCCAGTTCCACCACCTGGTCGTGTTCCTGCTGCCAATCGGTCCGGTTGGTGTCGCTGCCGCCCAGAACGATGTCGGTGCCGCGGCCGGCCATGTTGGTGGACACGGTCACGGCGCCCAAGCGGCCGGCCTGGGCCACTATGCTGGCCTCATGCTCGTGGTTCTTGGCGTTCAATACCTGGTGCGGCACACCCCGCTTCTGCAGCCGTTCACTCAGGTACTCCGACGCTTCGATGGAGGTGGTGCCGATCAGGACCGGCTGTTTCTGCTCGTACAATTGGGCGATGTCTTCGGTGACGACGTTCCATTTGCCGTCCTCGGTCTGGAACACCAGATCGGAGCGGTCGGTACGGCCCATGGGCAGGTTGGTGGGCACCGCCAAAACCTCCAGGCCATAGATCTTGTAGAACTCGTCTGACTCGGTCATGGCGGTGCCGGTCATGCCGGCCAGCTTCTCGTATAACCGGAAGTAGTTCTGGAGGGTGATGGTGGCGTAGGTGATGCTCTCCCGCTGGATCTGGACACCCTCTTTGGCTTCCACGGCCTGGTGCAGTCCGTCGGACCAGCGGCGTCCGGGCTGCAATCGGCCGGTGAACTCATCGACGATGACCACCTCGCCGTCTTTGACCACGTAGTCCTTGTCCCGTATCTTCGTGACATCGGCGGACAGGGCGTTCTCCATGTAGTGGACCTGGTGGTAATTCTCCGGGTCGTAGAGGTTGGTGGTGTTGGTCCACTTCTCCATCTTGGAGATTCCGTCTTGGGTCAGGGAGATGGCCTTGGTGCGTTGGTCGATGGTGAAGTCGGTCTCATCTTCCAATCGGGTCACCAGCTTGGCGAAGCTCTGGTAAAGCTGCACCGGCTCATCCGCCGGGCCGCTGATGATCAGCGGAGTACGGGCCTCGTCGATGAGGATGTTGTCGACCTCGTCCACGATGGCGTAGTGCAGGTCGCGCTGCACGCGGTTGGTCTCTTCCAAGGCCATGTTGTCCCGCAGGTAGTCAAAACCGAATTCGTTATTCGTGCCATAGGTGATATCGGCCCGGTATGCTTCCGAGCGGGAGACGGGCCGGAGAGATTCCATGCCGTTGGGAGTTTCGGTTACTTCCGGGTCGTAGATGTAGCTTGCGTCGTGCTGCAGGCACCCGATGGTCAGGCCCAGGGCATGATAGATGGGGCCCATCCAGACCGGGTCGCGGCGGGCCAGGTAGTCGTTCACGGTGACCACGTGGACCCCCCTGCCCCCCAGGGCGTTGGCGTAGACCGCCAGGGTGGCCACCAGGGTCTTGCCTTCCCCGGTCTTCATCTCGGCGATCTGACCATTGTGCAGGACCATTCCGCCCATGAGCTGCACGTCGTAATGCCGTTGTTTCAGGTTGCGCCGGGCGGCCTCCCGGGCGGCGGCGAAGGTTTCCGGAATGATGTCGTCCAGGTCTTCTTCGCCGGCCAGCCGGGACCGGAACTCCTCGGTCTTTGCCCGGAGTTCCTCGTCGGTCAGCTTCTGATATTCCGGCTCCAGCGCGTTCATCTCCTTGACGATGGGAGCCAGTTTCTTGATGGCCTTTTCGTTGGGGTCGCCAAGTACTTTTTGGAGAACGGAAACCATGGATTATTAGACCTCTAGGATTGGCGTCTAGGATCGGCGCCGGTGCGGGGCTGGTATCCGGCGGATGCGGGCTGGACGCCGTATACCGGGTTTGAGACCGCGACGGACGCCTCGCAGACCACTCTACGGACCATTGTATTGTATCCAATGCCCTCTGGGGATGCACGCCCCGATCGAACCGGTTGGGGGGTCACCGGTTTAAAGGTTGGATGTACGGGACGGTTATACTTTCGCCGCCAGCCGGGCCCCACCGGTCAACTCCTTGATACTGCAGGCTCCCGACCGGCCCGCCCAGTCTTGAAGCTCACTCAAGATCCGCCAGGGCGCGGACAGCCCCACCAGGTTGGCGCTGCCTATCTGTACGGCAGAGGCGCCCGCCAGGATGTACTCCGCCGCATGCTCGCCCGTGAAGATGCCGCCAACCCCGATGATGGGCACGTCAACTTCATTTGCCACTTGGTAGACGAGGGCCAAGGAGATGGGGCGAAGACCCACTCCGGAGAGGCCGCCGGTGATATTTCCCAATACCGGCTGGCGGGACTCGGTGTCGATGCGCATGGCCGGGATGGTGTTGCAGATGGTTAGGGCGTCGGCCCCGGCGTCGACGGCCGCGTGGGCAATCGTCGTGATGTCGGGAACGTTGGGGGCGAGCTTGGCCAGGATCGGAAGGTCGGTGTTGGCCCTGACCGCCGCCACCGCCCGCGCGGTTAGGGTGGCGCTGTGGCCGAAAAGGGACCCGTCCGCCACGTTTGGGCAACTGAGATTGAGCTCGATGCCCTGGAACCCGGTCCCCTGGTTGGCCATGGCGGCCATCTCGCCAAACTGCTCGACCGAGTCGGAGGCAAAGCTGAGCAGAACGGTGGCCTTCCACTGGGCCCAGCCGGGCGTTACCTCCCGCAGCGCCGCTTCGATACCGGGGTTGGTGAGGCCGATGGCGTTCAGGAATAAGAGATCGCCGGCGTCCCAACCCTCGCGGTAGGACGGGGGATACCACCTGGGTTCCGGGTTGCCTTCCCGGGGTAGGCGGGTGACCGTCTTAGGGACCACCGCGCCCAACTGGCCCAGGTCCATATCTTCGGTGATGCCCCTGCCGTAGCCGTCGTAGCCGAAGGTGCCAGAGGCGATCATCACCGGGTTGGCCAACCGCAGATGATGGGGGTTGTTGGGGGCCAGATCCACGGAGAGGTCCAGCCCCGGAACAGACTCCGGTTTATTCGTCTCCCTCACCATCGGTTGGGGTGCCTGCTTCGTCGCTCGCCTCCGCATCCTCTTCTCCCAAGGCAGGACTTATGCCGTCGCCGCCGTCGTGGCTGAGGCCGTTGGTGCTGAGTTCGCTGGTTTCGGCGAGGTCCAGAGCGCCGGACTCGTCACCGTCTTCAACGAGTTCGGCCTCCGGGACGTCGTCCACGACATCTTCAGCAACGTCTTGCTCGACCGCTTCATCTACGGCTTCATCTACGGCTTCTTCTACGGCTTCATCTTCAGCGACGCTCGGAACCGGCGTCGAGTCTTCAACGCCGTTTGCATCGGTAAAG
>JACZXN010000311.1 GCA_022571575.1 Chloroflexota bacterium
GACCTGCACGGCGTGACCGTCGGCGGCGCCGATTCATCGGCGGTGTTCATCTCCAACCGCACCGGGGTCTGGCGGAGCCGCGACCGGGGCGAGAACTGGGACAACCTGGACTTCCCCAAGTTCACCGAGATCTTCTATTCCAGGGGCGTGGAGTCGGCGCCCAACGACCCCGACACCCTCTACGCCTGCGTGGGGCTGAATTTCGGCAGCGAGCAGGGCGGCGTCATGCGGTCCACCGACCGGGGCGACACCTGGGAACGCTTCGACAAGGGAATCAGCCCGGCCAGCACCACCTTCGGCGTGGCCATAAACGAGCATGCCCCGGAGCAGGTGTATTTCTGCACCAGGAAGGGCGAGGTGTTCGGCACGCGCGACGGCGGCCAGACCTGGTCTTCCCACGCGCTTCCGGAGATGGCCGGCAACGTCAAAGCCATCGCCTGCGCTTCGGCCTAGGCGGCAGGCTTGGGCTCGAAACCCGGTAATGCCCGGTCGGAATAGATGACGAGCACCAGGACCCCTGACCCGGTGGCCGCCGCCAAGGCGCTGGCGCCCCAGATCCGTGCGGCCAGGGATGACATGCAATCCCGATGCCGGTTGCCGGGACCATTGGCCGATGCCCTGGCCAGTGCCGGTCTGTTCCAGCTCTATGCGCCAAGGGAGATCGGCGGTCCGGAGACCGACCCGCTAACCGCCTTCCGGGCCGTTGAGGAGCTTTCCAAGGTGGACGGCTCGGTGGGCTGGTGCGCGTTCGTGGCCAGCGCCGTGTCCATCTACGCCGCATGGGTCCCGGCGGAACTGGGCCGTGAGTTGTTCGTCCGGCCGCTGGACATCAGGGTGGCCGGGTCGTTCCGGCCCACGGGCCAGGCCAAAGCCGTGGACGGCGGCTATCAGATCGGCGGCCGTTGGAACTACGTGAGCGGCGTCGACCACGCCAACTGGCTGTTCTTGAACTGCAACATCATGGACGGCAACGGCCCCGCGCCGACGCCGGTGCTTGATGCCCAAGGCGTTCCGGTCACCAGCCCCGTTACCCGAATGATGATCGTGCCTGCCGGCGCCGGCGTCATCGAGGAGACCTGGTCGACGCTGGGCATGCGGGGCACGGGCAGCAACGACCTGGTCATTGAAGACACGTTCGTCCCCAGCGAACACACATTTCTTCTGTACGATCCCTCGCCCCTGGAAGGGCCCCACTACGACCCGCGCACGGTCACCGTCACCGGTTGGGCGCTGGTGGCCGCCAACGCCCTGGGCATGGCGCGGGGGGCCATGAACACCTTTGTCCGCCTGGCGACTGAGTCGGGGTCGACCGCCTCGCCGACGCTGCTGCGGGACCGGACGCCGGTCCAGACCACTGTCGGCGAGGCCGAGGCCATCATCAGCGGGGCGCGGGCCTACGTGTTGGACGCGGTGGGCGCGGTGTGGGACGCGGCTTGCCAGGGTGTCTCCGACCCCGGACCCCAGGTTCTGCAGGCAAGGCTGGCCATCACCCACGCCATGCGGGAGTCGGTGCGGGCCGTGGACCTGCTGTTCTATGCGGCGGGAACCAATGCCATCCACGAAAGCAACGATCTGGAACTCTTCTTCCGTGACATCCACACCGCCGGGCAGCACATAGCCGGTCTGCACTCCAACTTCGAATACGGCGGTCAGGCGCTGCTGGGGCTGACCCCGGGCGCGCCCGGCTGGTGACTTGTGGAGACTTGTCCCATCCACCGTTACCCTGAGAGTGAAGCAAAGGGTCTCGTTGTGCCGGGTTAACCGGGTTTGGAGGCAAGGCTATCTTGCTCATTGGAGCAACGAGATTCTTAGGCTGACGCCCCAGAATGACATTAGCGGGGCTCGTTGCGCCTCAGGAGGCCGTTTTCACCGCCGCAAACCCGGCCGCCCGAATCAGTCGAGCCCGATCAGACCCAGCCGTACTCCGCCCTACGAAATCGCGGCTGCGCCGCCTAGGGGCGGACCCAGGTCTCGGACCAGGCCAGGCAGGCGGAACTGCTGTCCTTGTCGCCGCGCCGATCGGTGACCACTTTGCCTGAGGCCACGTCTCCATTGAAGGTCAACTGGGCCTTCCTGGCCGGGATGAAGCAACTATAAACCCCGTGCGGCCGTCCAGAGGCACTGCCCGCAGGCACCACCAACATATACGGCTCCATGAAGTCGTGCCAGGTCATGGAGATAACGTCATCGTCGCTTTCGATGGTCTCGGTCCAGAAAGTGTTGTGGTCGCCCTTCTTGCCAAATTCGGCGTCAATAATCTGCATACTCTGATCAGCAAAATCCGGGTAGAGCAGGCTTTCAATCTCGTCTTGAAGCCACCGGGCAAGAGCGATATTGTCGGAGTAGATCCGCACCTCGTCATTCACGAGATCGCTCTGAAAGAATAGAACATGCCCCACCCCTTCCGGAGACCACAGCACTCGCCAATGACTGGCCCTGGTCGTCTGGCTTTCTCCAGACGGTTCCGTCAGCCGGATGAAAGAGTTCTCACCGGTCAGCCGGATCTTATTGGGGTCGGTGGGGTTGATCGTGGCCATGGTTGGGCCTCCTTTGGTTGTCTTATTAATCAATGAATTGATCGCTGCGATTGAGCGTGGCGACATGGTAGCACTCAAAGGGGATGCGGGCCACCGGCTTGGCTGTATCACAGCTGGTTGGTTGCTTCGGAGTTTTTGCCCCCGCTCCAACTCTCCGCCTGGCGAGGAGGAGAGAAATGCCCCTTCTCCCGACTGGGGTGAGGTCAGGTCCGACGAAGTCGTCACTCTCGACGCAGCCGGAGATGGGGGAACCCCTTCACGGCAAAGAGACTCGCAAATCAGAGACGGCCACCCAACCTAATGGGTGGCCGTCTCCAGTACACCTGGGTAAGTTTGGGCCGGTTAGTCCTTGGCGGGGAACCAGTCCTGCTTCCAGGGGAAGTCGCCGTTGACGTCGTCGTAGGCGGGTGTTCCGGCGTTTACCCGGTCCCGGTAAGGGCTGGTGATGGGCTCGCTGTACGGATAGACCCCGCCCTCGTAGACCTCCGGGCCCTTCTTGAAGTGCTTGGCCTGTTCCATGGTCTCGATGAATGGGGCGTTGATGTCGTAGAGTTTGTCCACGGTCTTGGGCCGGGGGCCGGCCTTGGAAACGTGCCCGTAGAGCTCGTGTCCCAGGATGCCCTCGGCCATCCAGACGCAGTCGATCAGCTTGTCGATGTCCACGCCGGTGGGAACGCCCATGTCCTCCATCATGTGGAGCAGGTCCTCGGTGGGGGCCATGCCGGTGGCGCGGCCGTTGCCGCAGTAG
>JACZXN010000312.1 GCA_022571575.1 Chloroflexota bacterium
CCGCCGAAAACGCCAGGCCGCCGACGGTGAAGGGACGCCAGCCGAACCGGTCCGAGAGCACCCCACTCACCGTACCCAAGACCGCCATGCAGATCGCGCCGGGCACCACGACGAAGCCCGCCGTTTTGGCGCTGTAGCCCAGAACGTTCTGCAGGTAGAAGGGCATGAGGAATATGACCGCCGACGAGCCCAGGAACGTCAGAAAGGCCGCCGACACGCCGAGGGTGAAGGTCTTTCCCTTGAACAGCCTCAGGTCCAATATGGGCGCGCCGCAGCGCAATTCCCACCAGATGAACGCGGCCAGCGCGGCGGCGGCCCCGGCGAAGGCGGCCAAGATGAGCGGCGACCCCCAGCCGGCTTTGTTGCCGGTGGTCATGGCCAGCAGCAATGTCACCAGAAACCCGGTGGACAGCGCCGCTCCCAACCAATCGAACCGGGCGGCCCCAGTTTCACGCACCTCATGCCAGCCCCGCATCACCCAGACCGTGGCGGCCGCGCCGAAGGCCACCAAAGGCAGCGTCAGGAAGAACACCACCCGCCAACCGAAGGCATCCACCGCCACGCCCCCGATGGCCGGGCCGGCGACGGCGCCCACGCCCACCATGGTCATGAACAGGCCGATGGCCCGGCCCTTTTCGTGGGCAGGGAAAGCCGAGACGATTATGGCCATGCCGGTGCCCTGGGTCATGGCGGCCCCCACACCCTGCAGGATGCGGGATGAGACCAGCAGTTCCAAGGTGGGCGACAACCCGGACAATACCGCCCCCAGCGCCAACACCACCATCCCCGCGATGTAGACCTTTTTCCGTCCGACGAGGTCCGAGAGCCGCCCCATGGGCAGCAGCAGGGCGGCGATGGTCAGGGCGTAGATGATGACCACCCACTGGATGGTGGGCAGGTCGGTCTGGAATTGGCCGGCGATGGTGGGCAGCGCCACGTTGACGCTGCCATGGTCGACCACCGAGGCGAAGATGCCGATGGCCAGGGCCCCAAAGACCCAGTATTTGGATTTGGGGCTTGCGGTCTGGATGGTTCCACTGCCTGGGCTGGGGTTGGGGTTGCCTGAGTCGGCCCGGGGATTGATCGAAGACATACCGATTAAGAGTACTTTAATTTTGGATGCCTTGTCACACCCGCCCCCTGAAACCGTCGTTTGACGGCTGTTGTATCATTTGGTGCCCGCCGGGTTTCGGCGAGTACATCAGGCGAGTCCATCAATGGGGATCAAAGGGAGGCTAAAGTGGCGCGAATACCCACAGCCAGCAGAGAAAGCGTACCCCAAGACCAACTGGCGGCATTTGACGAACTGGTCAGCCAGCGCGGCAGCGTGCCGGACACCGGTCCCATCGCCATCATGATCAACGTCCCCGAACTCACCAAGCGGGGCGAGCACTTGAGGTCCTATATCCGAGGTGACGAGTCCAGCCTGCCGGCCAACGTGCGCGAACTCGCCATGATACTAACCGCCCGGGAGATGGACTGCCAGTTCATCTGGAACGCCCACGCCGCCTTCGGCCGCCGGGCGGGCCTCAGCGACGAGTTGGTGGACAACCTGCGCGACAAGAAGGACCTGCCCAACCTATCGGCCGAGGAATCGGCGGTGGTCAACTACGGGCGGGAGTTCTTCCGCACCCACCGGGTCAGCCAGTCGGCCTTTGACGCCGCCCAGTCCCAGTTCGGAGTTCGGGGCTTGGTGGAGCTGACCAACCTGATGGGCTATTACTCGTCCCTGGCCTTCAACATCAACGCCTTCGATGTCGGCCTGCCCGCTGACATCACCGAGCCGCCGTTGCCGGTGTAGGCGGGGGAAGTTCACCCGCTAACTGCCAGGAATAGTGGCGTAGATCGACAGCCAACTAGACTTTGATAAGGCCGCTGTATTATTATCAGAACACGGTGATAGCTAAAGATAGGGTAGCTTCGGAAGGCGCCAAGACCCTTATCGAGAGGGTCGGCGCCTACCTGCCCGAAGACAGCACCGAACTGGTGGGGCAGGCATACCGCTACGCCGACCAGTGCCACGAAGGCCAGATGCGCAAGTCGGGCGAGCCCTATATCGCCCACCCCCTGGCAACCGCCCTCTTCCTCGCCGATCTCCACCTGGATTCCCACACCATTGTCGCCGCCCTGCTCCATGACGTAGTCGAAGACTGCGGCGTCTCTTTGGACGAGATCACCCAGCGGTTCGGGCCCGAAGTGTCCAAGCTGGTGGACGGGGTCACCAAGCTGACCCGCATGGACGACAAGCTTCACCCTCCCGTTGAAGACGTCGCCAACCTGATGGACGATGCCGAGCACCTCCACGCCGAAAGCCTGCGCAAGATGCTGGTCTCCATGGCGGAAGACATCCGGGTGGTGTTGATCAAGCTGGCTGACCGTTTGCACAATATGCAGACCCTGGACGCCCTGCCTCCGGAGAAGCGGAGGCGCATAGCCCAGGAGACCCTGGATATCTACTCTCCCCTGGCCCACCGGCTGGGCATCTGGGAGATCAAGTGGCGGTTGGATGACCTGGCCTTCCGCCATCTGAACGAGGAGAAGTACCGGGAGATATCCAAGATTCTGGCCGCCAAGCGCACCGAGCGCGAGGATTACATCGAGAAGGTCACTTCCGGGCTGCATGACGAACTGGCCCGGTACGGTATCGAGGCCGAAGTCATTGGCCGGCCCAAGGGCATCTACAGCACCTACCTCAAGATGCAGAAGTACCAAGCCCAGGGCAAGGACTTCGGCGACATCTACGACCTCTTCGCCCTGCGGGTGCTGGTCGATGAGATCGCGGACTGTTACAAGTCCCTGGGGGTGGTCCACCAACTGTGGCACCCCATCCCCGGCCAGTTTGACGACTACATCGGCAACCCCAAGCAGAATATGTACCAGGCGCTGCACACCACCGTCATCTGCGACGGTGGGACGCCCCTGGAAGTGCAGATCAAGACCTACGAATTGCACCGGATCGCCGAGTACGGCGTCGCGGCCCACTGGGCCTACAAAGAGGGTAATTCCGGGGACCAACGGTTCGAAGAGAAGATGACCTGGCTCCGGCAGTTGCTGGAGTGGCAGCGCGAGGTGGCCGGGACCGCCGAGTTTATCGAATCGGTCAAGCAGGACATCTTCCACGACCAAGTCTTCGTATACACGCCCAAAGGCCGGATCGTTGAGCTGACCGCCGGCTCCACCCCGGTGGACTTCGCCTACAAGATACACACCGAATTGGGCCACCGCTGCATCGGCGCCAAGGTAAACGGAAAACTCGTTTCTCTGGACAC
>JACZXN010000313.1 GCA_022571575.1 Chloroflexota bacterium
CTGGCGTTTCCGGCCGTTGTCGGCGATCCAGAGCAACTCCCGGCCGGCCTCTTGCACCAGGGTGATGCCGTGGGCGTCGCTCAGGTCCACCGGCCAGGACCGGACCAGACTGCCGTCACGGTCGAGGAGCATCATGGTGGGGTCGCCGGGGTGGTAGGTGATTATCTGGCCCGACTCCGTTACCGCCACGCCGTGGTGCGCCCAGCCGTCCCTGGCGCTCTCCGATCCCGGGATACCGGCCCAGGAGTCCTGCCATTCGTAGGTGTTCGCGCCGCTGCCGATCTGCATATGCCTCGCCGCCTCCGAGTAGTCTGGCTAGGGATTCAAGATCACCTTGGTGTAGCCGTCGGTCCGCTGGTCAAACTTCTTGTAGGCGTCCGGGGCGTCGTCCAGGGACACCGTGTGGGAGACGACGAAGCTGGGAGCGGCCCGCCCGGAGATGATCATGTCCCGCAGGTAGGCGTTGTACTTCTTCACGTTGCACTGGCCGGTGCCCAGCCGCAGCCCCTTTTCGAACAGGAGGCCGAAGTTGATGGACAGCGCGCCCCGTTTCGCGCCTTCGTCAACGCCGCCCGGATCGGTGGGCACGTAGAGTCCCGGTATCCCGAGAGCGCCGGTGGGGTTGACCACGTCGATGATCTGGTTCAACACGATATTGGGCGACTCGTCCTGTTCCCCGCCCACGGCCGAGGACCCGGCTTTGGCCGCCTGGTAGCCCACGGCGTCGATGCCCTTGTCCACGCCCTCCCCGCCGCGCCGGTCTTTGATCTGCCGCACGGGGTCTTCGGTGTCGAAGTTGATGGGGATCCCGCCGATCTCAGCGGCTTTGTCCAGACGCTCCTGCACGTGGTCGACGACGTAGACTTCGGCCGCTCCCCGGATCACGCAGCTATAGGCGGCCATCAGGCCGACGGGACCGGCCCCGAACACGGCCACGCTCTCTCCGGGGCTGACATCGGCCAGTACGGCGCCGTGGTAGCCGGTGGGAAAGATGTCGGCCAACAGGGCGAAGTCCGATTCCCATTGGGTGCCCGCGGGCAGCGGCAGGCAGTTGAAGTCAGCGAAGGGCACCTGGAGGTATTCGGCCTGGCCGCCCACCCACGGACCCATGGCCACGTAGCCGTAGGCGCCGCCGGCAAATCCGGGGTTCACCGTGGTGCAAAATCCAGTGAAACCCCGCTGGCAGTTCTTGCAGAACCCGCAGGCCACATTGAAGGGCATCACCACCCGGTCACCCGGCTTCAGGGTCTTGACCGCGGGGCCGGCCTCCTGGATCACCCCCATGTTTTCGTGGCCGAACACTATCCCAGGCTCGGCGGCGGTGCGGCCTTCGTACATGTGCAGGTCGGAGCCACAGATGCAGGTGGAAGTGACCTTCACGATAACGTCGTTTGGGTGTTTGATCTCCGGGTCAGGGACAGTCTCCACGGCGACTTCGAAAGGCCTTTTGTAGACAACGGCTTTCACGGCTCAGACTCCTATCAGACTGACCAAATGATGGGTGAGATCGGGAAGAGGGAGCCCCGCCGTCTACGTCCAGCCGGCGTGCGGCGGGGTTAGCGCTTCCGGTAGACCTGGAAGCGGTGGCGGTTGGTCTCCGTCACGTAGAGGTGGCCATCGCGGTCCAGCGTAACGGAGACCGGGCCCCAGAAATAGGGCTCGGTCTGGGAGGAGACATGGTACGGTGCGCTCAGGTGGGAGGGCAGATCAGGGACCAGATTGGAGATGTCCCGCTCGGCCTTTTCCTCCGGGTTTGAGGCGAAATAATCCTCGGCCCACTTGGAGACGGTGGCCTGTCCCCGCAATATCAACTGGAAACTTCCGTCCGGACCCAGCACCTGCACCCGCTCGTTGCCCCAGTCGGCCACGTAGATGAAGCCCTCCGAGTCGACGGCCACGCCGGTCGGCCGCTGGAACTGGCCGTCGCCGCTGCCGGACCCGCCGTAGGACGCAAGGAATTCGCCGTCGTTGGTGAACTTCTGGACCCGGTCGTTGCGCCAGTCGGCGACGTAGACGTTGTCGTCGGCATCCACCGCGGCGCCCCAGGGCAGATTGAACTGTCCCTCGCCGCTGCCGAAGGTCCCCCACGCGGTGATGAATTTTCCTTCGTTGGTGAACTTCTGGACCCTGGCGTTATGCTGGTCCACCACGAACACGTGGTCCGACGAGTCGATGGCGATGCCGGCGGGGCCATTGAGTTCACCGTTTCCAGACCCGGCGACTCCCCAATGCGACAGGTATTCGCCCGACGTGTTGTAGATGGTCACCCGGTGGTTGTATTCGTCGGTTATGTGCAGGCGGTCCCGGCTGTCCAGCGCCATCGCCACGACCCAGACGAACTGCCCGTCGCCGGCGCCGTTGCCCCGGCCGAACTCACCCAGGTATTCCTCGTCCAGGTT
The DNA here is from genome assembly GCA_022571575.1 of Chloroflexota bacterium. The sequence continues at coordinate 2,400 of JACZXN010000313.1, forward strand.
GCAGATGCCGACCCGGATGGCGGAGGCGCGGGCCGGGTCGCAGCGGTTCAGCACGAAGATGCGGCCGTCACCGCCCACCACTATGTCGTAGGGGTTGGCGAAGCCGCGGCCGTTGTAGCCGTTGTTCACGATGCCGATGGTCTTGACGTAGTCCAGAGCGATGCTGGGCGATTGGGTCTGGGTACTCACGCGGGCTCCATTGTCAAATCGAGATTGGGAAGGGTTGACGAAGGCGGCGAACTCAGGCGAGTTGGTACTCCCTGGTGGCGGCGACTAAGCGCAGCATATTGCCCACCCGCTGCTCGGCCTCGTCTCCCGGTTGGTGGCCGCTCAGGTCCAGGTCCCCCTGCCGCGAGGCGTAATCCACCAGCACGGACCGGGTCTCATCGGAGACCTGGATGGGTCCCAGCAGGTCCAGGCACCCGTCGGCCAGGTCAGAGGGGATGAGCACGCCATTTTCCGAGCCCGCCTCCAGCCGGTCGATGATGGACCGCACGCCGGGGCTGCTGACGTCGGACAATTCCTTGGCCGCGAAGTTCACCCGCTCCACCAGCGCGCCGCTGTCGATCCACTCGACGCCCTCGTGCCAACCCTCCACCGTGGGAGGCTGCAGCAGGCCCTGACCCATATAGAGCATGGTGTTGGAGACCTTCTCGATTCCCAGGGACGGGTTCCGGTAGTTCCCGGCCATCCGCACCGCGCCCACCACCAGCTCCACCGGCCCTTTCACCCGGGCGAAAAATGCCTCCTCCGACTTGAAGAACCCGGAATGGAACAACGTGCGCAGCATGTCGCGGATCTGGTAGCCCGAGGTGAAATAGGTGGCCATCATCTCTTCGATGACCT
>JACZXN010000314.1 GCA_022571575.1 Chloroflexota bacterium
CGATGGCGTCGTCGTACTTCCCCGCCTCGTACCAAGAACAGCCCCGGTTGTAGTAGGCGTCGGCGTGATCCGGGTCCAGCTCAAGGGCCTTGGTGAAATCCTCGATGGCCCGGTGGTAAACGCCGTTGCGGCCGTAGCGGCTCCCCCGCTCCACGTATCCGGCGGCGTCGGTGGGTTCCTTCTGTTGTCTGCGTTCAAATGGCATCAGATTTCCATCAGTTGCGCCGGCCAGTTGCGCCGGCCCAGGTTTAATTCCGGCCCTTTCCCTTCACTGCCCAGGCTCTGGCGGCAAGTAGAATCTCGCCATCCGGGCCGGTTGGCAGTTTGGCCCGGACCGAATCTCTTATCCTGTTTCGCAGGTCTTCATCCAACGACATGCAATATTTTGGCGCGGAACCAGTGCCGCCAAGAAAAGGCGTCCAGTAATCGTCGAAATCCACGAAGGGTGTCGGGATGTCGATGGCGGTTGTTTCAACATCTACGAGACCCGCTGACTCGAATGTATCGATCAAAGGTTGCGGACGGCAGATGGGGGCATTGACTCCATCATCATATTCCGACGAACCGGGGTCGAACTCCAAGGCGGTGTCGAAGAAGTAGCGCATGATTTGCATGTGCCCGGCATAGTCCCAAACATACAGGGCGACAGTCCCACCCGGACGCACGATGCGGGCCATCTCTGAGACCGCCTTTTGTTTGTCCGGAATGAAATTCAATACCAAGCCACAGACAGCGAGGTCCATTGACCTATCTGGAAGGTCAAGGCCAACCGCGTTACCAACGCTAAAATCAGCGCTTGGGACACGCTCTCTAACCGACGTTATGAACCCTTCAGAAGAGTCGATTCCCAGGATTTTGGCGGGTGAGCAAGTTGCGGCTATCTGGTAGGTGAGCTCGCCGGTGCCACATCCAATATCGATCCAGGATTTACCTCCCGGTGCGTTGAGCCAGCTCAGAAATAACGGGGCTACCTTCCTGCTCCAGCGGCCCATGTATCGCTCGTAGGTATCCGTGGAGCTCCAGAGGGTTGGGTTGTCGTCAGGCATCGGTGCCCTCCTGGAACCAACTGGTTGGCGCTGTGCCGGTCGTGACTCCGAGATTCCTTGCGGCCAGTCAAAGTTAGCGAATGATCCAAGCCGAGTCCGGGAAGGGTATTCTACATCACCGAGCGGACCAGGCCCCCGTCCACCAGGATGGTGGTGCCGGTGATGTAGGTGGACTTGTCCGAGGCCAGGAAGGCCACCAGGTTGGCCAGTTCCACGGGCTCTCCCACCCGGCCCACGGCCGTCTCCTTGGCGCGGTTGGCCAGCGCCTCCTCCACGGTGATGCCCAATTCCTTGGCCCGGGAGGTGACGTTGGAGAGCATGCGTTCGCTGCTGATGGAGCCGGGGCAGACGTTGTTCACCAGGATGCCGTCCCGTCCCACCTCGTCGGCCAGGCTCTTGGAATAGGCGACAACCCCCATGCGGGTGGCGCCGGAGAGCGCCAGGTTGGGGATGGGGTTGTAGACCGTGGAGGCCAGGATGTTGATGATGCGCCCGCCGCCCCGTTGCTTCAGGTGGGGGATGCTCTCCCGGCACATGCGGCCGAAGAAGATCAGCGAGCGGTGGACCGCCGTCTCCCACTGTTCCTCGGTGGCGTCGACGGCGCGGGCCAGGGGCGGCCCGCCCGAGTTGTTCACCAGGATGTCCAGCCCTCCGAAATGCTCCACGGTCGATGAGATCAGGCCGGTGATGGAGTCCAACTTGTCCAGGTCGGCGGCGTAGGTCATAACCTCGGCGCCGGTGGAGCCGCGGATCTCATCGGCCGCCTTCTCCAGGTCGGCGCTGGTGCGGCTGCAGATGGCGACCTTGGCCCCCTCTTCCGCCAGGACCTGGGCGCAGGCCCGGCCCAGTCCCTTGCTGGCCCCGCCGATGATGGCCACCTTGTCTTTCAGTCCCAAGTCCATTTTCTGCGGTCCTTGTTAACCCCAAGATATCGGGAACCCCGGTACACCGGAGACGATCTTGCAAGCTGAGTCTGCCTGTGGCAGGCAGCAACGGCGATTATAGCAGGCGGCTTGGTCCCGGCCTAGCTACTGGCTCGGTGAACGCCGGCCGAAGGGTCCTAAGCAGGCCCCATGCTATACTCGAATCCCCATCGCCGCGAGGCGAAATCGAGCGCAACGAGTGGTGTTTTGCAGCTTTGGGACGACGCCTTAGCCCAGGACATTGAACGGCACGCGGTGGAGATCGCCCGGGGCGCGGGACGCATCTTGGCCGGGCACTTCGGCCGCCAGATAACCGTCGAGTTCAAAGACGAGCACGAACGCGACCCGGTCACCGCCGCCGATAAAGAAACCCAGGAATATCTGACCGCCGAGATCCTCAAGCGTTTCCCCGAACACGGCGTCCTGGGAGAAGAGGGCACCAAGGAAGAGAAGGAATCCGAGGAGCCGGCCAAGGACATCCTCTGGGTGCTGGACCCGCTGGACGGCACCACCAACTTCATGAACGGACTGCCCATGTTCGCGTCGTCCATCGGAGTGCTGTACCGGGGTTGGCCCATGGCCGCCGCCCTGTACGTGCCCTGGCCCAACTCAGAAGGTGGATTCGTGCTCCATTGCCGCAAGGGCGGCGGCTGCTTTGTGGATGATGGGGTGGATGACGGGCCGGTCTCGGTCTACGAATCGGATGAACCGGTTCCCAGCCGCTTGATCGGGGTGCCCGGCTACTTCGGCGTGGGCCAGGGCTTCACAGGGAAGCTGGCGGGGAAGGCCGGGGAATTGCGCACCACCGGCAGCATCGCCTACGAACTGGCCATGACCGCCCGGGGCGTGCTGCAATACGCCATGTTCGGCGCTCCCAGGCTCTGGGACATGGCCGGAGGGGCCTTGGCGGTGGTGGAGGCGGGTGGCACGGTGATGACCCGCTTTCGCGGCGAGAAGCGCTGGCATCCCATGGGGTGCCTGGTGCCCAGTTGGGAAGAGAAAACGCCGACCATGAAAGAGCTTCGGGGCTGGACGGCCCCGCTGGTGGCCGGCAACCAAAAGGTGGCGCCGATGATCGCGGAGAACGTGAAGCGCCGGTTCAGCCTGTCGGCCCAATTCCGCAAGTTGACCCGGCCCCTGCGGCGGCGCAAGAAGAAACGGGAGCCACAGTCCCAATCCAAAACGTAGAGACCTGCACCTGAGAATCTGTGGGGGTGTAGGAGCGGGTTTTAAACCCGCCTTGCTGCACAGCCACAGATTTCCAAGAGTCGAAG
>JACZXN010000315.1 GCA_022571575.1 Chloroflexota bacterium
GACAATGGAATCAAAAGTAAGTTGTGTTGCCGAATGCGTGGATCGAGGATTGCGTGATTAGCTGGGGACCGCTAGCCTGGAATGGAGCGTTCCTGGGTTGTTGGCGAGATCGTTGACTGTCCGGGCAACCGGTGCGGGCCGGCAACCCCCGAATCCGTGATCCGTGATCGAGAGGAATGGATGGGCATCAACCACATGGTCAAGGGAACGGCGCTGGCCGCTGCGGTCTTGTTGCTGGGCGTGGCCGCCGCCGCATGCGGGGGGAACGGCAACGGTCCCAGTAGCTTGGTCCCGCAGCGGGCCACCTTGGTCGGCAGCGTCGAGATCGACCAGCTCCTAAGCGCCATCGACCTGGACTTGGAGCGGGTTTTACAGACGTTGTCCTCCGGTTCGCCGGGCGGATTTGAAGGGATCCACGATTTCTTCTTCGCCACTGACCCGTTGGTGAATGGGGATCTGTTCCGTGACGTGAGCCGGGCGGATTTCTTCGGCGAGGTCTCCGCCGACGGAGATACGGAATACTTCGGCGAGCTGCTGTTCGGAGCCTTTGACGAGGCTGCGTTGTTCGCGGAAATCTCATCCGTTTCCGGCCATGACCTGGTGCAGGAAGTCTACAAGGGAAGCAACGTCTACTCGCTGGCCGACCACCTGGGCGAGATCGAGATGAGCTTGTTGGATACCGAGACATTCGCTGTTGGGTCGGGTGGAGCCCTTGAGGACATCATAGATATTTGGGTTGGCGACGCCGATCCTGCCTCGGGCCCATTGATCGACGCCTTCAACGACCTGAGCGATGGCGCATTCGGGATCGCCCTTAAGGTGCCCCAGGGAATCGCCGAAGGAGCGGACTCGGGTTCCCTTCCCCAGTTGGGGGGTCTGCCGATCTCACTGGACTTCATCTCTGAATTGGACATCCTGGGGCTGGGTGGCGCCCTGACGAACGACTCCCTGGACCTGGTCATAAATATGGATTTCACCAGCCAAGACGCCGCGGAGTCCTTGGAGGGATTCATCAGCGGGATCGTTTCCCTGGCGTCCGGTTTCTTGCCCGACCCACGCATCGGTGAACTGCTCTCCGGACTGGAGATCGGCCGGGACGGACGCCGGCTGACCATCAAGGCCGGGATACCAACGGCGGACCTTTCAGACCTGCTTGGCGGCCTGACTTCTCTCACGGGCACGGCCCAATCCGCGGGCAGGCCTCCGGGGACACCGGAGATCAGACTCCTGGAATCGGCTATCGGGGACGAAATCAGCATCATGCCCAGCGCGAACCACGCCGCGGAGGGCCAGAGGGTGGCCTATGGCACCACACCGCCCACCTCGGGGGACCACTGGGCCCGCTGGGCGGACTGCGGTTGGTACCCGGACGGCCTGCCCGACGAGGTGATCACCCACAATCTGGAACACGGCAACATCGTGGTCAGTTACAACTTCACCAATCCAGCCCAGGTCACCCGTCTTCGCCGGGTCCTGGACGGCGTGACCCAGTTCGAGAAATGGGGTGTGGCCCGGTCCTACGACAGGATCCCGGACGGCCAGATAGCCCTTTCCGCTTGGGGGCGTCTTGATACCTTCCAGGGCGTGGCCCAGAGGGAGATTGAACTTTTCTTTGAGGCCTTCGCCGGATTCATGGGACCGGAGCGCATCCCCTGCTGACCTAGCCCGGGCTGGGACCGAGGACCACGGGGGCGTCCCGATACGTCGGGACGCCCTTCTCATTTTCCGCATACCCACCCATACCGAATGGAGAAGCGCCCGATCCCCACGATTACTGATAATGCAATAAATTGCGCTGATTTACATTAGATCAGTTAAATAAACGGGCTTTCTTCGGCGGAAAAGGCTTGTATCCACTCTTTTCAAGCTTTATTCAGGTGTCTATAATAGTAGCAGTTGTATCTGTGCCGGGCGGGACCGCCATCCGGCCCACCCGCCGCTCAGCCCCCGAATCTTGTGGCATTCCAGCGCGGGCCTTGTGCCATTCTGATATTGTGATATATTTAACAAAATCATTTCGCGGCCCTGTTTTTCAGGGAGGATTGTGCTTACGCCGCGCCTAGCGGCAGTTTGGCGTTCCCCCCGGCGTTTCCACTGGCTTTTCCAGTGGAGGCCGCGCTGTATTGGTAGATAGGTTATCGGTTAATGGACCCGTTAAGAGAACTGGCTAAGAAGGGACTCTACTCGCCGGAGCAAGAACACGACGCTTGCGGCGTGGGTGTTGTCGCCAACATAAAGGGCCAGAAGACGCACCAGATCATCGACGAAGGCATACAGGTGCTGATCAACCTTGGCCACCGTGGCGCCGCCGGGCGCGACCCGAAGACCGGCGACGGCGCCGGCATGCTGATCCAGACTCCGGACAAGCTGTTCCAGCGCGAGGCCGCCGCTCTGGGCTTCAACCTGCCCGCCGCCGGTGAGTACGGCGTTGGCATGGTGTTTCTGCCCCCTGGGGCCGTGGCCAAGTGCCGGGACCTGATCACCGGCATCATCGAGGCTGAAGGTCTGGAGGTGCTGGGCTGGCGCGATGTGCCCCTGGACCGCTCCGAGATTGGCGACGACGCACGGGCGGTGTGTCCCCACATCTGCCAGGTGTTCATCGGCGGGGGACCGGCCGCCACCGACGCCGCCCAACTGGAACGGAAGCTATACGTGGTCCGCAAGGTCGTCGAGCATTCGATGGGTGATTCGGGACTGACCGAAGAGGAAGCCGACCGCTTCTACATCTGCAGCATGTCCTGCAACACCATCGTCTACAAGGGCCTGCTCATGGCCCACCAGATAGCCGGGTTCTATCAGGACTTGAAGGATCAGGACCTGGCCAGCGCCTTCGCACTGGTCCACTCCCGGTTCAGTACCAACACCCTGGGCAGTTGGCGGCTGGCCCATCCCTACCGCTATCTGGCCCACAACGGCGAGATCAACACCCTCCGGGGCAACCTTAACTGGATGCACGCCCGGGAGGCCCATTTCCAGTCTCCGCTGTTCGGGGACGACATGGCCAAGATCGCTCCGGTGATGAACGCCGGCGACAGCGACACCGCCAGCCTGGACAACGCCCTGGAGCTGCTCCAGATGACGGGCCGCGACCTGGACCATGCCCTGCTGATGCTGATACCCGAGGCCTGGGACCAGCATGAGACCATGTCCCAGGAGAAGAAGGACTTCTACGAGTACCACTCCTCCCTGATGGAGCCATGGGACGGTCCGGCCATGATTGTGGCCTCCGACGGCAGCAGC
>JACZXN010000316.1 GCA_022571575.1 Chloroflexota bacterium
CCCCCACGTAAGATGCCCCGTACATCCCCACTTTGCCGTTGGACCAGGGTTGGGCGGCGGCCCACTCCACAGTGTCGAAACCGTCGTTGATGTCGTCCCGGAAGGCGTAGAACTCGCCCTCGGACGCATGCCGCCCCCGGGTGTCTTGAATCACCACCGCGAACCCCGCTTTGGCCGCCCTGATGGGGTCCAGCATGGTGTGGGTAAGATTGGCCGTCTTGTCGTAGGGCGTGCGCTGCAAGATGGTCGGGAACGGGCCATCGCCTTCGGGCCGGTAGATGTCTGCGTAGAGGGTGACGCCGTCGCGCATCGTGACGGAGATGTTGGTCTCGATCTTCAGAGAGATGGAGTCCGGCATGTTTATTCTCCTATTTATTGATCGCTGCTGCGGGAATTTATTCCTGGAATTGGGGCATGACGTGAGAGGCGAACATCTCCATCTGGCGGAAGAAAGAGTCCGGCTCGGAGGCCATGAACCTCAGATTGATGTGCTCAACTCCAGCGTCGATACGCTCTTCGACAGCCTTGATGCAGTCCTCAGGGGTACCAGCGATGCACAGCGACTTGGCGATGCTCTCGGCGCTCCGCTCTGCGGTGACGTAGCGCTCACCGACGTTGGAGACCGCCAGTGCCAAAGCCTCGGACGCATCGGAAGAGATGGCCGTCGGCTGGTACAGGCCCCAGTGGAACCCGGTCAGGTCACGCCCTGCCTCAGCGGCGAACCGGCGCACCATGTCGTTGCTGGCTTTGATGCGGCGCACGCTGAACAGAAAGGGAAACCAGCCGTCGCCCATCACCCCCGCCCTCCGCATTGCCGCTTCGCTGCGGCCCGAGACCCAGATGGGCGGATACGGTTTCTGGGCTGGGAAGGGCAGCAGGGTAACGTCATCGAAATCGAAGAAATCGCCGTGATGGGAGACATGTTCCTCGGTCCACAGCCGCTTCATCACCTGGAGCATCTCGTCGGTGCGCTTGCCTCTGGTGTGGACGTCAACGCCCACGGCATCGAACTCGATCTTGGTGCCGCGCTGCCCGCTGATGCCGATGCCGAAGTCCAAGCGGCCGCCCGACACCTGGTCCACGCTGGCCACCATCTTGGCCAGGGTCACCGGGTCGTACAGGGGCGCGACCACGATGGCGGTCATCACCCGCAGGCTGGTGGTTGCCCCGGCGGCGGCGGCCATGGCCGGCAGGCTGAGCAGGGTCGGACGCGGCGGGTTGCCGTCCATTATGTGCTCGCCTATGGACACCCGGCCGTAGCCTAGGTCCTCGGCCCGGCGGGCGAACTCGGGCACATTCCAAAAATTATCGATTAAAAGATCGACGCCAAAGGTGATTTTAGAACCGGCCATGATATCTCCTAGGACCGTTCAGGTCCGGGCGATTATTCTTCGTTTGGGTCCAGGCCCAAAGCGACCTGTCCAATGAATTCTATCGCTTGGTTGGTGGCCCAGGGCTGCATGAAGGGGCCGGCCCGGACGTCCCGGTAGAGCCGGGCCAGGGTGCTGTTGGCCAGGTACCCGGCGCCACCGAACAGCGTGATGGCCCGGTCGACGATCACACACGATCTGTCCGTGACGAACTTCTTGGCGCAGGCGGCGTTCTTGATCAGTTGGAATGCTTCGGCCGCGGAAACATCGCTTGAAGAAACATGGGTGGAAGAGGCCCCGGCGCCGGTCTGGTAAAAGTCGTCGAAAGCCTGGGCCGCGCGGCTCAGGATGGCCCGGGTGGCGGCCAGGTCTATCTCGTTCTCGGCGGCGGTGACCTGGTTCATGGGGTACCTGGCGCCGTCCCGGTCTTTGATCGCGGTCACCGCGATCTGATGGGCCGACTCGGCGATGCCCAGGAAGGTGGAACAGAGCCCCAGAGAAACCCCGGAGGCCGCCGCCAGGAATGGTGCGTTGAATCTCCCGAACTCGCCGATGTCGTCGAACTCTTCGTCCCTGACGAAGTAATCGGTGAACACCACATCGTGGCTGCCCGAGGCCCTCATGCCCATGCCGTCCCAGTTGTTCATGATCTCCAAGCCAGGGCGGGTGACCGGCACGACGGCGGCCCCCAACCGCATCTCCCCCGCCTCGTTCTCGTAACGGGCGCGGACGGCCAGAACGTCGGCGGCGGGCGAGCCGGTGGCGAAGATCTTGACGCCGTTGAAAAGCCAACCTCCCTCGACCTTGGTGGCCAGGGTCTGGGAGGTCCGGATGTTGGCCCCCCGTTCCGCGTTGGCCACGGCGATGATCAACTCCCCCGCGCCGATCTTCTTCAGCAGCTCCTCGGACCGTTTCCTCCGTGCCTGATTCCCGGAGACGACGGCGTCGCGGAGGGCCCGCGCGGTGAGCAGGGTCCGGAACAGGTGCATGGTGAAAGCCAGCGGGGTTGCCCCATCGGCCCGTCCCAAGCGGCTCACGGCGACGACGCAGTCATGGATCGAGGAAACGCCCATCCCCCCGAACTCCTTGGGCACGGCCGCGGCGGCGAAACCGCTCTCTTTCATGGCCGCTATGTTCTCGAAGGGGAAGGTGCCGTCCCGGTCGTGCTCACCGGCCCTGACGGCGAAATCGGCGGCGTGCTTCTCGGCCAACTCCACCATCCGCTTGCCGGGCTCGGTCGATGCCTGTAGCTCAAAATCCATTCAGGGGCTCCGTGCGGTGGTCCATGGTCTGTACAGCCTGCTTTACCGATCGTGTCCCGGGCAACAGGTTACTCCCTGGGACTCCGGGAATCAATTTGTAGCCGCCGCGGGTCCCGTGGTGAGTCCGGGGAGGCTGGCTGGGCCTTTTGGCAACTAGGCTATCGAGCTGCGTTGGGATACCATTACGGCGTAAGGGTGGGTGACGGCCCAGGGGAGATCCGGAGGCCCAAACGGCGATGAAAGCAAATACCAGGTCGGACCTGATGACCGGCAAAACGTGCCTGGTGACCGGAGCGACCGCAGGCATTGGGCGGGAAACCGCCCGCGAGTTGGCCCACATGGGGGCGACCGTCGTCCTCGCCGGGCGCGACCCAGCTAAGTGCGCCGCCACCGCCATCGACATCCGGGAAGAGACTCGCAACCCAGCCGTGGAGTACCTGGTGGCCGACCTGTCGCGCCAGGAACAGGTCCGCCGCCTGGCCGCGGGGTTCAAGGAACGGCACCAGCGGTTGGACGTCCTGGTCAATAACGCCGGAGCGTTCCAGATGGGCCGGAGCAACAGCGCCGACGGCATCGAGATGACCTTCGCCC
>JACZXN010000317.1 GCA_022571575.1 Chloroflexota bacterium
GGCCGGTTCGGCGTCACCGCCAACTACCTGGTCAACGCCACCGACCTGCAGATCAAGATGGCCCAGGGCTCCAAACCCGGCGAGGGCGGACAACTGCCCGGCCACAAGATCGACGAGTATATCGGCTGGGTGCGGAAGACCACCCCCGGCGTTGAGTTGATCTCGCCGCCGCCCCACCACGATATCTATTCCATCGAAGACCTGGCCCAGTTGATCCACGACCTGAAGAACGTCAACCCCGACGCCAGGATCCACGTGAAGCTGGTGGCGGAGGTCGGCGTCGGCACCGTCGCCGCCGGTGTGGCCAAGGGCCACGCGGACGTGGTGTTGATCAGCGGCCACGACGGAGGCACCGGCGCTTCGCCCGAGTCGTCCATCAAATACGCCGGGCTGCCCTGGGAATTGGGCATCGCCGAGACCCAGCAGGTGTTGGTGGCCAACGGCCTGAGGAGCCGCATCGTGGTCCAGACCGACGGTCAACTCAAGACCGGCCGGGACGCCGCCATCGCCGCTCTGCTGGGCGCGGAAGAGTTCGGCTTCGCCACCTCGGCTCTGGTGGTCAGCGGCTGCATCATGCTGCGCAAGTGCCACATGAACACCTGTTCGGTGGGCATCGCCACCCAGGACCCGGAGCTGCGCAAGCAGTTCGCCGGCAAGCCGGAGTACCTGGTCAACTACTTCACCTTCGTCGCCGAGGAGATGCGGGAGATCATGGCCGGGCTGGGCTTCCGGACCGTCGCCGAGATGATCGGACGCACGGACGTCCTGGACTCCCAGGAAGCGGTGGACCACTGGAAGGTCCAGGGGATGGACCTCTCCCGGCTGCTCCATCGGCAGGAGTCCAACGACCCCGATGAGCCGGTCTACTGCGACCGGAAACAGGACCACGGTCTGGAAAAGGCCCTGGACCACCAGTTGATCGCCCAGGCCCAACCGGCGTTGGTGGACAAGAAGCCGGTCCAGATAGACCTGCCGATCTATAACTCCAACCGGACCGTCGGCGCCATGCTCAGCGGCAAGATCGCCAAGGCCTACGGTGAAGACGGCCTTCCCGACGACACCATCAATATCAACTTGACCGGTTCGGCGGGACAGAGCTTCGGCGCATTCCTGACTCGGGGCATCAGCATCAACCTGATGGGAGACACCAACGACTACATGGGCAAGGGAATGTCGGGCGGCCGCATCGTGGTCTGCCCCCATCCCGAATCAACCTTCGTACCCGAGGAGAACATCATCATCGGCAACGTGGCCATGTACGGCGCCACCGGCGGCCACGTGTTCATCCGCGGCGTGGCCGGTGAGCGGTTCTGCGTCCGCAACAGCGGAGTGAAGACGGTGGTTGAGGCCGTGGGAGACCATGGCTGCGAGTACATGACCGGCGGCGTGGTCGTGGTGTTGGGCGCCACGGGCCGTAACTTCGCCGCGGGCATGAGCGGCGGCATCGCCTTCGTTTACGACAAGGACGATTGCTTCGACATCTCTTTCAATGACGGCATGGCCGATCTGGAGCCGGTGAAGGACCCCGAAGACATCGCCATCCTTAAAGGGCTGATCGAAGACCACAAGAAGTATACCGGCAGTATACCGGCGGAGAAGATACTGGCTGATTGGGACGCTGCTTTGAAGCGGTTTAAAAAGATCATGCCCAGAGACTACCGCCGGGTGTTGGAAGAGCGGAGGCGCAGGGACGGGGAGGGTGCGGAGCTGAAGCTGGAAGCGGTCGGCAATGGGTAAACCCACGGGCTTCATGGAATCCGGCCGGCAACCCCCCGAGCGGCGTCCCACATCAGTTAGAAAGGGCGACTACCGCGAGATCTACCTGTCCTGGGGCGACACCGAGGCGCGGGAACAAGGGTCCCGGTGCATGGACTGCGCCGTGCCCTTCTGCCACATGGGATGTCCCCTGGGCAACGTCATCCCCGACTTCAATCACCAGGTCTACCGGGGCGATTGGAAGGGGGCGCTGACAACCCTACTGGCGACCAATAATTTCCCGGAGTTCACCGGCCGCATATGCCCCGCCCCCTGCGAGGCCAGCTGCGTCCTGAGCATAAATTCCGACCCGGTCACCATCGAGTTTATCGAGAAAGAGATCGTCGAGCGGGGTTTTGAGAACGGCTGGATCCAGGCCGAGCCACCGGCCAACAGGACCGGCAAGAAGGTTGCCGTGGTCGGGTCCGGCCCGGCCGGCCTGGCCGCCGCCCAGCAGTTGAACCGCGCCGGGCACCTGGTGACGGTCATTGAGCGGGCCGGCTATATCGGCGGTCTTCTCGTCCTGGGCATCCCCGAATTCAAGCTGGAGAAGGGCGTGGTCCAGCGCCGCGTCGACCTGATGGCCGAAGAGGGCATCACCTTCCTGACCAACACCAATGTCGGCGTCGATTACCCGGTGGACCGTCTGCTCTCCGAGTTCGACGCGGTCTGCCTGGCCTGCGGGTGTACCCAGGCCCGGGAATTGGACGTTCCGGGACGGGACCTGGAGGGAGTCCACCTGGCCATGGAGTACCTCTCCCAGCAGAACCGGGTGTTGTCCGGCGAACAGATACCCGATGACGAACGGATCAACGCCGAGGGCAAACGGGTGGTCATCCTGGGCGGAGGAGACACCGGCGCCGACTGTCTGGGCACGGCCCACCGTCAGGGCGCCGAGGTGGTGTACCAACTGGAATTGCTGGCCGAGCCTCCCGACGAGAGACCCGCCAACAACCCCTGGCCCCAGTGGCCCATGATCCTGCGGTCGTCTCCGGCCCACGAAGAGGGCGGCATCCGCGACTACGCGGTGCTGACCAAGTCCTTCTCGGGAAGCAACGGCCGATTGGAGAAACTGCACGCGGTGCGGGTCGAGTGGAAGGAAGGGGCCAACGGCGGCCGTCCCGCCATGATCGAGGTCCCCGGCAGCGAGTTCGAGATCGAGACCGAGTTGACCCTGCTGGCCATGGGGTTCCTGCACCCCGAGCCGGACGGCATGCTGGCGCAGATCGGCGTGGGACTGGACAGCCGGGGCAACGTCGCCATCGACGCCAACCGCATGAGCAGCGTTCCCGGAGTGTTCGCGGCCGGCGACGCGGCCAGGGGGCAGTCGCTGGTGGTCTGGGCCATCGCCGAGGGCCGGGAGACCGCCCGCGCCATCGACCTCTACCTCATGGGCGAGACCTCTCTGCCTCATTCATTGCCCAACCACGGCTAGGGCCAAACCACGGCCAGGCTGGGCTAGCGGCTGGGTGCAA
>JACZXN010000318.1 GCA_022571575.1 Chloroflexota bacterium
CCAGGGGGCCGCCGAGGCCTATTATTCCGCGGCCTCTTCGTCGCCAGAGGATTCTTCCTCTGCCGGCGGCTCTTCGGCGGGAGCTTCTTCTGCGGGAGCTTCTTCTGCGGGGGCTTCTTCGGCGGGAGCTTCTTCGGCGGGAACTTCTTCTACGGGGGCTTCTTCTACCGGGGCATCAACGGCCTGCGCCGTGGCCACCGCAACAGGGGCGGCGGCAGTTTCCTCTTCGGCGGCGACCTGCCCGCGGTTCTTAAAGGTATGGGCACGTTCCATCAGGCCGTTCCGGTCCAGTATCCTGGAGACGGCGTCGGAGGGAATCGCGCCCATCTTGAGCCAGTGGGCGGCACGGTCCTCTTTCAAGGTCACCGCGGGTGGGTCCGCCATGGGGTCATAGTTCCCGATCCACTCCAGATAGGAACCGTCCCTGGGCGCGGTCACATCCGCAACTACTATCCTGTAAGATGGGTGGCCTTTTTTGCCGACCCTGGCAAGCCGAATCCGAATCATTTATCCTCTATTCTCCGGGGTACCGTCATCGCGGCGCCGGTCCGTGGCGATTTTAAGGGGAGGGTATTTTATTGTCAAACAGCCGGTCTCCAGTCAGTGCATCCCCATCTCGGGGGAGCGGCGGCCATCAGACACCGGCCGGGGAACCCAATGTTCATCTTTCCTAAACTCAATAACCGGCGGATCCACCGGGCAAAAAAAGGCCGGGCCCGGCCAACTCTGGGTTGCTTTTCGCCCTATTTGGGAAAAACCGGGGTCGAGGGGCGATGGTAGACATTGGCCTGGGCCCGACGTACGGGTTCTCTTATTCGAGCTTTTACGCTACGAAAGGATCACCTCGTCATGTCCAGACTGATGCCTACCATCGCCCCTGCGCGTTAAACTAACATCCATTCGCCTTCACCTCCTTCATTTATTTCCGCCAAGCGGTTAAGGTATTCTATCAACCACCAATTTCGAGTGTCAAGACAAATGGAAGATTATAGCGGCCGTTTGTTACCGCCGCCCCGGTCTGTCTCTTAACCAAACCGTCTGTTACTCAAACCCCGGCCCGAGGATTTTCGACCCCCCATGCGTTTGGTCTTCATGGGCACCCCCAATTTCGCCGTCCCCGTGATTGCCGGTCTGACCGGCCTGGACGGCTGGGAGGTGGCGGGAGTCTACACCCCGCCGGACCGCCCCGCGGGCCGGGGCAGAAAGGCCCAGTCTTCGCCGGTGAAAGAGTTTGCATTGGAGCATGGCATCCCGGTCCACCAGCCCGCCAGTCTCCGTTCGGCGGAGGTGCATGCCGAGTTGGCCGCGCTGGAGCCGGACGTCATAATAATCGCCGCCTACGGCAAGTTGCTTCCGCCGCCGGTCCTGGAACTGGCGCCCCTGGGCTGCTTGAACATCCATCCCTCGCTTCTGCCCCGGCACCGCGGCCCCTCCCCGGTGACCACCGCCATCCTGGAGGGCGACAAGGTTACCGGGGTCACGCTGATGCTGCTGAATGAAGGCATGGACACCGGGCCGTTGATCGCCCGGAGAGAGTACCCACTGGCCGGGGACGAAACGGCGGTGGGGTTGACCGAAACCCTCTTCGGCCTTGGCGGAGAACTCCTGCGGGAAAACCTTCCCCGGTGGCAGTCCGGAGAACTGAAAGCCGCGCCCCAGGACGATTCCCTGGCCACCGTGACCCGGAAATTGGTGCGGGCCGACGGGCTGGCGGATTGGACTCTGAACGCCGAAACATTGGAGCGGCGGGCCAGGGCCTTCACCCCGTGGCCGGGCCTCTTCACCGGCTGGAACGGCAGCGGGTTAAAACTTGTCCAGGTCTCGGTGTTGCCCGCCGGGTCCGGCGGCAATGGCGATGGAAACGATGTTGGGGTGGTGGTCGAGACCGGGGACCCGGTGGCTCCGGCGGCGGTGGTGACCGCGCAGGGCCTGCTGGGTCTCAAGACCGTCCAATTGGAGGGCCGCAGGGCCGTGGCCGTCAGCGATTTCCTGCGCGGCGCCCCCGGGTTCATCGGCGCCCGATTGTCCGGCCCAAGCGACGCGTAGGGGCACGGTCCCGCTTCGATCGGGATGCGCCCACGTCGGCGTTAAAAAATAAACAATCCAGAGTTAGAGGCAGGAGGCGGACCCATGGTGCAAGCGACTTCCCGGCAGATACCCGATGAAGCTCAGGTGTTGGGGTGGATGGAGTCCCTCAGCAACTGGGGACGTTGGGGCGATGACGACCAACTGGGCTGTCTGAACCTGATCACACCGGCCAAACGCCAACAGGCCGCGGCCCTGGTGAAAGACGGAATCCCGGTGAGCTGCGCCCGCCCCATCAGCACGGACATGCACGCCGACGTCACCTTCCAGGTGCAGCGGTTCATGGTGGACAGCGGCGAGGGCCGGACCACCGACTCCACGGAGCGGCAGTACACCCGCCGGGGCGCGGCCGAGTTCATCGGCATGGTCTTCCACGGCCAGAGCATCACCCACATCGACGCCATGTCCCATTACTCCTGGCAGGGAAACCTGTACAACGGCAAACCGGCCAGTCTGATCACCTCGCGGGAGGGCGCCCAGACCCACTCCATCGAGGCGGCATACTCCGGCATCGTAACCCGGGGAATCCTGCTGGACCTGCCCAAACTGCGGGGCGTCAAATACCTGGACCCCAACGAACCGGTGATGCCGGTGGACCTGCTGGAGGCCGAAGAGGCCCAGGGTGTAAGGATGGAGGAAGGGGATATTCTCTTGGTCCGCACCGGCAACTACCGGATGCGGTTGGACAACCCGCCCGCCAAGGCCGGCGAGCCGATGACCGCCTGTCAGGTGGCCTGCACGCCGCTGTTCAAGGAGCGGGGCATCGCCATGCTGGGCACCGACACCTCCAACGACTTCCGGCCCTCCCATTACAGCACCGTCGGGTCGCCGCTCCACACCATGTGCCTGGTCACCCTGGGGCTGTGGCTCATCGACAACGCCAACCTGGAAGAACTGGCGGAGGCCTGCGCCCAGCGAAACCGCTACGAGTTCATGTTGACCCTGGCCCCGCTGCGTCTCCGCAACGTGACCGGCTCTCCCGTCAGCCCCATCGCCCTGTTCTAGGGACGCCAGGAGGACCGAAACATCGAAAGAGGGCGGGAATCAGAGCGGCGGCCATGGAACGTTTTTCAAGCCCGCTTGAACCGAAAAAGGGCGGGTTTGAAACCCTCCCCTACTCGAATTC
>JACZXN010000319.1 GCA_022571575.1 Chloroflexota bacterium
CCATTTTCTTAGTCACGATAGTGGGCCTGACCGCGTTCACCGCCTGGGCGGGCATGGTAATCAGTTGGCTGATCGATCTTCAGCACAGGGAGCGGACCGGCATGGGGAGTTTATATGTGAAGGAACATATCTTGATCATCAACTACCCCAACGAGTCCCGCGTCCGCCACATAATCGAAGAGTTCACCTCCGACCCGATGCACCAAAACGACGAGATCGCCATCATCACCGACCGGGTGGAGACCCTGCCCTTCTCCCGTCCCAACATCTACTTCGTCCGCGGCTCACCCCTGGAAACGGAAACCTACGACCGGGCGAGGGCGGCCGAGGCCCAGAGAGCGATCATTCTGAGCACCGGGTACGACGACCCCAACAGCGACAGCATCGTCGCGTCGGCCGTATCGGTGCTGCACCGCTTGAACCCGAAGATCGTGGCCACGGTGGAGTGTGTCGATCCCAAGCATGCCGTGCTTTTTGAGGGAATGGACAACGTGTCCCTGGTTTTCCCGCTTCAGATGGCCAACAATCTTCTGGTCCAGGAATCTCAGGACCCCGGCGTAAGCCTGCTGACCCAGGTTATCACCAGCAATCAGATGGACGGCACCCTGCTCAGCACCCGCCTGGAAGCGGTACCGGAAAATGGGGCCGCCTATCCGGACATCGCCAAGCGGATGCTGGACCGCGACATCAACCTGGTGGGCATCGTGCGCAATGGGACCGTGCATCTCCGGTTCACCGAGTTGTTTCCGGTGATAGACGATGTGCTGGTCTACATCAGTTCCTCCCGGCTGGAATGGGAAGCTGTTCGGGAGGCGATGACCTCATGACCCGAAACCCCATGACACGGAGCCCCATGACACGGAACCCCATAACACGGAAGACGGCTTTGGGATGGCGCGCAGCCCAGACCCGCGGCCCAGGTATGATGAGTAGCTCTTTAGATGGTTAAGCTGCCGGTTTTGGATTGGCTTGAAGGCTTGTCCGGCGCCGTGGACGCTCCCAAAGGCGCAGACCGGCGGTTGGGGAGAAGCCGCCTGAAAGAGGTCCGGGGCCAACAGGTAGCCTCTTATTCCGACGCCGAATTGCGGGATGCCATCGCGGGGTTGGCCCATCGGGCCCGTGGCGGAGCGGGTGAAGATGCCCTGCCGATGGTGTTCGCCATCGTCAACGAAGCCGTGAGCAGACGGCAGGGGGCATGGCGGTTCTTCGACCCAACCACCGGCCCAACCATGAATCAGCGATGCCTCCAGGCCCATCACACACTGGCGGACCGGATATCCCACACCCACGACTACGAGCGGGCCGCGGGCGAATGGGCGGCCAATGGGACCACCTGCTGGGAGGACTTCGACCAGGCTGTTACCCCGGTTCTGGCCCGACAGGGATTGGACCTTGGGGAAAGAGTCTTGGTGGGGGCGTTGCTATTCGTGCGGCAAAGGAGCCAGGCGGAATACACGGCAAACATCCTCCTCCCCGCTGCTTTTTACCAAACGCTTCAAGCACATGACGAGTGCGGCGAACTGGCTTTTCAGGTGACCGACGAACAGATTCTGGCCGGCATCCTGCTGTACCAGGGCAAGATCGTGGAGATGAACGCCGGCGAGGGCAAAACGGTCGCCGCGGTATTTCCCGCCGTCCTGCACGCGGTTCACGGAAGGACCGTCCACGTTATAACCGCCAACGATTATCTGGCCGGCAGAGACGCCGATTGGTTGGCCCCGGTCTTTGAATCCCTGGGCCTGAGCGTGAGCGCGGTGCTGGAGGTCATGGACGAATCGGAGCGCCGCTTCGCCTACGGGAAAGACATCGTATACGGCGCCCTCCGGGAGTTCGGGTTCGATTTCATGCGGGACAATCTGAAGCTGGATCCCGCCGAGACAGTCCAACGGGCGTTGGATGTGGCCATCGTCGACGAGGCTGATCACGCGTTGATCG
Source organism: Chloroflexota bacterium (assembly GCA_022571575.1). The sequence continues at coordinate 1,936 of JACZXN010000319.1, forward strand.
ACGAGGCCAATATCCCGCTCATAATCTCGGGTGGTTCCGGGACCACCCCAAAGATCCCCGCCAAGCTCCGGACCGCCGTTGAGCAGTTGGTTGACCTGCAAAGCGCCGTCGTCTCCTCCATGGAGCGTGAATTGGAATGTGTTGAACCCCGGTCAAAGGCGGGTCTCCTGCTACTGGCCAAGCTGCACCTCGCCGGTCCCGATAGCGCGGTGTTGCGGCAACGGTTCGCGGCCGGCCCCGGCTGCCTGAAACTGGTGCGCCGGACCATCGCCGCCTGCCGCGTCGATGATGAATATGACAGCTTGACCGGTGACCTCTGCTACTGGATCGACGACGATGGCAGGTCTCTATGCCTGACCGATAAGGGCCAGGATTTCATCGAATCCCGCCTCGGACCCTTGTTCGAAGACCTGGCCCTACAGGAACAGCTAAGCAGTGTCCAGGCGGATGCCGGCCTTCCCTTGGCCCTTCGTCGAAAGGAGCTTAACAAGCTCAACCGGCAGCTTGCCCGGAGACAGGACCGGATGCACCAGGTGGTGCGAATGCTGTGGGGCTACGTTCTGTTGAAGAGGGACGTCGATTACCTGGTGCGGGATGACCGGATCGTGCTCATCGATAAGTACACCGGCAGAGGCCGCCCCGATACCCGTTATCATCACGGGCTTCAGGCCGCCCTGGAAACGAAAGAAGGGGTGCCGGTGCAGCCCGAACACGAAGTTCTGGGCCGGATATCGGTGTCGGGATTCATGTCCCAATATGGCGACGTTTCGGGCATGACCGGGACCGCCATGTCCGCCAAGAGCGAGTTCAAGCGGGCCTACGGCCTGGATGTCGTCGCCGTCCCTCCAGCCCAGCCCATCAAGCGCACCGATCTTGAGCCCAGGATATATGGCAACACCAAGGATAAGTTGCAGGCCATCATCGACGATGTCCGGTCCGGTCATCAGATGGGCCGGCCGGTGCTGATCGGCGCCCACTCCATCGACGAGTGCGCCGCGATCTCCCAACTGTTGAAGCGCGATGGCATCGAGCACAACCTGCTCAACGCCGCCAACGATCTGGAAGAGGAGCGGGTCATCAGTGAAGCGGGCCGGTTCGGCGCGGTGACGGTGGCCACCGATATGGCCGGAAGAGGCACGGACATCATCCTCGAAACCGGATTGGACCGCCGCATCGCCGGCAGCTACGCCGCCCTGGTGGCCGGATTGCTGGCCCAGGGCGCCGGCGGCGTCACACTCAGGTGCTCGACCAATGAGGCGG
>JACZXN010000320.1 GCA_022571575.1 Chloroflexota bacterium
CAGCGCCTGCATGAACCCGTGGCGGTGAAGATCGCCAAGGAGGACCTGGACGGCAATCCCCTCACCATCGGTCCCAACGAAGAACCGTATTGGGACGTCACTTTGGACCCAGCCGACGGACTTTACATGCTGCCTCCCATGACGCCGGGGCAATCCCCGCCCCAGGGATACGCCGCGGTCCACATGAACGCCCGCCGCATCATCGAGGAGATAGACCGGTTCGGCCTGGACACCGCCGGCCGGAATAACCTGCTGGCCGAGGCGGCAGCCTTGGAGGTCCGGGAGATCATCGACCCTCGCACGGGGCGGGAGCTGCGGGCCGGCGGCCAGACATTCAGCATGTTTGAGTTGGTTCTGATCTCCAACGCCGTGAACCAGGCCCTGGCGGAAGATGACGTGGCGGGATGTGTCGTTACCCACGGCACTTTCACCGCCGAAGAAACGGCCTGCTTTTTGCACTACACCGTCAACAGCGACAAACCCGTAGTGGTGGCCGCGTCCCAGCGCCGGCACAGCAGCATGGGCAACGACGGCGACTGGAACCTAGTCGACGCGGTCCGGGTGGCGGCCCATCCCGACGCCAAGGGCCGGGGCGCCATGCTGGTGATGAACGAAGAGATCATGCCGGCCCGGGAAGTCACTAAAACCAACCAGCGTCCCGGCGGGTTCGCCAGTTCAGGCGGTTCGGCCTCAGCCTTGGGGTCGGTGGAAAGCGACCAGGTAACCTTCTACTTCCGGCCGGAGCGGAAGCATACCCTCTGGTCTGAGGTGCGTCCCAACGGGAACCTGCCCGAGGTGATGCCCAGGGTCGATATCGTCAAGACCTACGCCGGAGCCGACGACGTGCCTATCGCGGCTTTGATCGACCGGGCGCTAAAGGAGCGGTCGACACCTGGCGCGCCCCAGAAGCACGGCATCTTGGTGGAAGGGTTCGCCTACGACGGCAAGCCCCACCAGTTTCAGATGCCTATCTTGGAAACAGCCATGTACCAGCACGGGCTCCCGGTGGCGGTAGCCAATCGTGGCGACCACGGCCGGGTGCCCCGCCTGGTCGATAATCCCTTCATCTCTTGCGATAACCTGATGGCGGTCAAGGCCAGGTTGCTCTTGATTTTGGCTATCGAAAAGCTGGGCATGCTGACTCCGTTCACTGATGCAGCTAACCCATCGGCGGATGACCGGCAGCGGTTACAGCAACAATTGCAACGCTACCAGGAAATCTTCGATACCCACTAAGAGTGCCGGGAACAGCGGCCCCAATCCAGGTGTTCGACCTGCTTCTCAGACGACGGCCACCGCCGTAACCTGGAACAGCGTTTCCGGGCGCGTAAACCGGTGCGCCATAACTCCGGTGGCAGAGGGGAAGTCCCGGCCGAAAAGCTTTCGTCTAACTTCCTGGACCTCCCGGTACCCCATGAGGCCGTTGGGAGCGACCCATTCGATGGTGTTGACCACGTCGTCCAGCGTGTAGCCGGCGGCGGCCAGGACCTGAGAGACATTGCGATAGGCCTGCTCCGCCTGAGCCGCTACGTCGAATCCCCCCACGCTTTCGCCGGTGGCGTGGTCCACCGCCGATTGGCCTGAGATGTGGAGCATCCGGCCTTTTTTCGTCCCCGGGACCGCATTGCCCTGGGCCTTCCATTCGGGCAGCACGATCTGCTGGCGTTCGCCGCCTTTAACCGCAACCGCTTCCAGTTCCACGTGTCCTTCCGGCCGCAAAAGCCTATTGACAACCACGCCGGTGGCGGCGGGTAGCATATCCCCAAAAAACTCCCCGCGGACGCCTTCCGCGTCGGGATAACCCAGAAACGCTTGTGGATCGACGTATTCCAGGCTGGCCACGACATCGCTGGGCCGTGCGCCCGCCGCCTCCAACACACCGCCAACGGTCTGGTATCCCAACTCCAATTGCCTCCGGGTGTCCTGGGGATAATGGCTTTGCCCATCAACGTCTTCATGACCCACCAAGCCGGATAACCAAACAATATCACCCGATTCTACCGCTGGGGCGAAGGTAAGGGATCGGTCCGAACTCTCTGAGCCTACTGCCCGTTTATCGCCGGTCATGGCAACGGCGCTGATCTCGATCAAAGCTTCCCGGCGAAGCAGCCGCTGCACGCAGACCCCGGTTGAGGCAACCGGACCCCGTAGATACTCCCGGCGCACGGCGGCGGTTTGACGATAGTGGGGGAGAGCCACCGGGTCCAAGTAATCCACCGTCTTGACCACGTTTTGGAACCCAAGACCGGCAGCCTCTAGGACCACGCCTAGCTTCTCGTAGATCAGCCGGGTCTGCTCAACCAGGCCGCCCTTACAGACAACCCTGCCCGCATCGGCGTCGTATTCGCCGGCGGTTTGCCCCGAGATGTACACTACGCCGCGGGCCTCGACTGCCATGCTAAAGGTGTACCGGCGGATGTCGAGCCAGGGAAACTTTTCCGGGTCCACCTGGACCACATTTCGGCCCATCTGATTTCTCCGTGTATTCTGAAACTAAATCCGTGCGGAAAACCTGACCAGCGCGCTGGCCGGTCGCACCACTTTCTCACCGCTCTGATTGACCGCCCAAAGGTCGCAAGTCACCAGCTCTTCGCCATTCTCAGCGGATTTTCCGGTAACGATACCGTGACAGATAATCAGATCTCCGGGGTAGACCATCGCCCGGTTGCTGAAGCTCAGCTTGCGCAGAAAGGCCCCCGGCCCAGCCCAGTCCTGCACCTGCTGGGCCAAGAACCCGCCCATCATCTGCCCGTCCAAAAAGGGTCCGTCAAACCCCAGCCCTCGGACGTAATCGGCGTCGTAGTGAATGCGGATGAAGTCCCAGGTGGCCGCCCCGTAGGCCATCATACGGGCCGCGGTTATCTGTTTCTCCAAAGGCGGCAATTCATCGCCCACCGAAATGTCTTGAAAATTGAGGGTCGTGCTGTCCAATCATCCCCCTCGCGGCGCACCGCTGGTCTAGTGTCTCCAGGTGGCAAGGCCGCCTGTTATTCCAACCGCAGGGAGGAATCTCATGCCTAGTTGTAGCGGTCACCTGAGATTTCCCGACTCCGCCAGGGACTCGCGACGAAGTCGGAGCCTCGCCGCCCTTCCGCCGAAGGGCTGGTGTCGGAATGACGAAGTGTGCGGCCGAAGGTTGGCAATTCTATTTTCGGAGCAATGACAGGCGGCTAAGTGTTTCC
>JACZXN010000321.1 GCA_022571575.1 Chloroflexota bacterium
GGGTCAGGCAGGAGATAAACGCCTTCAACCCCGACTTCATGGTCATCTTCGGCGACGACCAGTACGAGAACTTCCGGGAGGACATAATCACTCCCTTCTGCGTGCTGGCCTACGAGGAGCACAACTCCTCCCCCTTCACCAGGGCCGACGGCTCAACCCGGCGCAACGTTTGGGGCGAGCCGGCGGACAAGGTCTTCCACTACAAAGGACACCAGGAGGGGGCCCGCCTCTTGACCTCCGGCCTCATCAACGAAGGGGTGGACATGGCCTACGCCTACCGGCCCCTGCACGAACCCGGCCTGGCCCACGCTTTCATCAACACCCTGTTGTACTTGGACTACGACCGGGAGGGCTTCGACATCCCGGTGGTGCCGTTCGCGGTCAATTGCTACGGCCGGGGCATCATCAGCCACCGTGGCGGGACCAAACCTCATCTGGTCAACGGCGTGGCCCTGGAACCGGACCCGCCCGGCCCCACCGCCAAACGGTGCATGCAGGTGGGAGCGGCCCTGGCCCGGGTGCTAAAGGAAAGTCCCTACCGGGTGGCGCTGGTGGCCTCGTCAAGCTGGTCCCACGCCTTCCTGACCGCCAAGAACAACTACCTGTGGCCCGACACTCCCTCTGACCGGGAGATGCTGGCCGACCTGAAGCAGGGCAACTACGCCGCTTGGGGCAAGCGCACCACCGCCCAATTGGAGGACGCGGGTCCGCATGAACTGCTCAACTGGGCCTGCCTGCTGGGGGCCATGGAGGAGCTGGGCGGCAAGCCCGATTACGTGGAATTCGTGGAGACCAACGTGCTCACCTCCAACAAGTGCTTCGCCACGTTCACGGTTTAGCAACCTGAGCTTGCGATTCCGTTGCTGGCTCTATCTCTCGCGGGTAGGACCGGCGGCGGCGGGGATACTGGAAAACCGGCCTGCATCAATCAGAGAAGAGGTGTGAGATGCCATTAGACCCACAGGTGATACAAGTCATGGAGAGCGTGGCCGCCATGGGGTTGCCCGCGGCCGACACGGTGAGCCCGGCGGAGGCCAGGGCCAATGCCAAGAAACGCCCCCGCGCCCCCGGCCCGGCGGTGGCCAGGGTGGAAGACCGGACCATACCGGGCCCCGGCGGGGATGTGCCGGTGCGCATCTATACCCCGGAGGGAAGCGGTCCCTTTCCCATACTGGCCTGGTACCACGGCGGTGGCTGGGTCCTCGGCGACCTGGAATCGGCCGATGCCTCCGCCCGGAACCTGTGCGTGGGCGGACAGTGCGTGGTGGTCTCAGTGGACTACCGGCTGGCCCCGGAGACCAAGTTCCCCGGCCCCGCTGAGGACTGCTGGTCGGCCACCACCTGGGCGGTCGAGAACGCGGCTAGCATCAACGGAGACCCCTCCCGGCTGGCCGTGGGCGGAGACAGCGCCGGCGGCAACCTGGCGGCGGCCATGTGTCTGATGGCGGCGGACCGGGGCGGTCCCGCCATCGCCCTGCAGCTTCTGGTGTACCCCGTAACCGACGTTGACTTCAACACCGTGTCCTACGGCGAGAACGCCGAGGGCTACTCCCTGACCAAGGCAACCATGCAGTGGTATTGGGACCAATACCTGAGCGGCCGCGAAGACGCCGCCAACCCCTACGCGGCCCCGCTCCAGGCCAAGAGCCTGGCCGGCCAGCCGCCCGCCCTGGTGATCACCGCTGAATACGACCCCCTTCGGGACGAGGGCGAGGCCTACGCCCAGCGGCTGCGGGAGGCCGGCGTCGAGACCACCGCCACCCGGTACGACGGTATGATCCACGGCTTCTTCGGCATGGGAGCGGTGGTCGATAAGGGCCAGCAGGCGGTGGACGAGGCCTGCGCCGCGCTCCGCAACGCCTTTGCCCGTTCGGGAGCCCCCAGCGCCGCGGACTAGCCAGCCCGGGCGCCCGATCCACGGACACCAACAGCCGCCGCGGGATACCGCGGCGGCTGTTCCTTCTCTGCCGTGGTCCGACGGCGGCGGGCCTAGATCATCGCCGAGCCGCCGTCGATCACCATGGTCTGGCCGGTCATGAAATCGCTGTCCGGGGAGAGCAGGTAGGTCAATGGGCCGACCAGGTCGGACGGGGGTTGTTCGCGTTTCATCGATCGGGCATTGATGCGCCGCGCGTTATTTTCCTCGAACCTTTCCGCCAACCCCTCTGGCGGGTTCTCCAGGCTCACCGTCAGGCCGGGAGCCATGGCATTGACGGTGATGTGGTGACTGCCTAATTCGCGGGCCAAGGACCGGGTCAGGCCGATGATGCCGGCCTTGGAGGTGACGTAATGGGCAGCATAATCCCCCCCGTAGTAGATGGTGCTTGAGGAGATATTGACGATCTTTCCCGATCTCTGGAGCTTCATGAACGGCACCACGGAGCGGCAACAGAGGAATGTCCCCCGCAGGTTCACCGACATCATCTTCTCCCACTCGTCCAACGGAATCTGCTCGAAGGGGACCCTGGCCATGATTTCGGGCCGTTGGTAGAACGCCGCGTTGTTGACCAGGCCGTCGATGCGGCCGAACCGCTCCACCGTGGCCCGTGCCATCTCTTCCGCTTCGGCCGCGGCAGACACGTCGGTGGGCAATGACAATACCTGTGCCCCCGCCGCGGCCAGCGACATCGCCAGTTCCCGCCCCGATGATTCGTCGATGTCCGCGATAACCAGTTGGGCCCCTTCCCGCGCCAGCGATTCCACGTAGGCGCGCCCGATCCCGTTGGCGCCGCCCGTGACGATGATTACCTTGCCATTTAGCCGGTCCATAGTTCTGTTCCTCGATTCGATTGATTTGAAGGACCACTCTCACGCGGCCCGTCGACCACGAGAGTCCTCCTAAAACATCCATGGGATGTTAAGACCGACGATATATATGTGGGCTTCCAAGTCTCCAATCGATGATTTCGAATACCTGCCCGGCAGGCGCCCGGAGTATAGCAAGCTATAGACGCGTGAATAACGGTTTATCCCGGCGATGTTTGCAGAGTTCTTAGAGCTTAAATGCCCCGGACCCGGCGTTCCACGGGCGGGACCGGATACGCGTGCTACAATGCCAGGAACTTGGCCCCGACGGGGATCATCCGCCCGAAAGAGGTACGACATGACCACATCCGCCGCTGTCAGCGTCACCATTTGGTACGACTACACTTGACCCTACTGCCACGTCGGCTTGGGCAGGC
>JACZXN010000322.1 GCA_022571575.1 Chloroflexota bacterium
GCAGAGCAGGAAGCAGGGGTAGTCGATATTGTGGTCGAAGTGGTGGTGGGTGAAGAACAGGTTGTCCACCTGGGTGGGGTAGAGGCCCGCCTTGACCAGTTTGTGGGTGGCGGCAGGGCCGCAGTCGAACATCAGCACTTCGCCGCCGATCCTCAGGGCATGGGCGCTGCCGAACCGGAACTCGGTGGGTGTGGGAGTGCCTCCTCCCAGAACAAATACCTCGACCATCGCCGGACCTCCGCCCATTTATCAGGGTTCGCCCGTTGGGCGGCAACAGTATAGCCCACCGGTGAATCCGGGCTTCCGTGGGCCGCTCAGCATCGCACGTCTGGCGGAAAAGGACAGCCGGCTCAGCCGGTCAGGTCCGACTTGAGTTTGCCGATGGACTCGAAGACCAGAGCGTTGATGCCGGTTGTCCGGGCCGACTGGACGTTCTCGGGCCGGTCGTCGATGAAGATGCAATCGTCCGGCGCGGTGTGTAGGCCTTCCAACACCTGTTGAAAATAGGCCGGATCGGGCTTCAGCAGACCCATCTCATAGGATAGGAAGAAGTCGTCGAAGGCCCGCAGGACATCGAAGTGTTTCTGGGAGTATGCGAAATGGATGGCGTCCGTATTTGATGCGAGCACCAGGCGGTGTCCCGAGCCCAACTCCGTCACCAGGGACCTCATTTCATCGTCGGCGCTGAGTAGCGCGTTCCAGATGTCGATGAAGGGTTCGTAGGGAATGTCCACGTGAATCTTGGCGCACAGGGCCTGGTGAAACTCCTGGGGACCGAGACTGCCCAACATGGAGTCCATGACGATGGGGCCGTTCTGCACCTCGTCCAGGACGGCGTCGTAGCTCAGGTCGGAGAGGCGGGCCAGAGGGGCGCAGACCTTGTCCCAGTCCAGATGCACCAGAACGCCGCCCAGGTCGAATATGATGGTCTTGGCCATTACCCTCTTGGCTGGGGACGGTTTGCTTTAGCGGTCCATTCTATCAGTCCTCGGCCTCCGGGAGAGGGTTTTGGGTCCGGCTATCCCTGGGTCCGGCTATCCCGATGGACGCGGCGCTCTTGCGGGCTCTGACGGGCCTGGCCGGCCGGGAACTGAACAGGAAGAAGACCGAGCTGGCGGCGTACATCGCCATGAGGACAATCAGACCGGTGCGGTAGGATCCGGTGTGGTCGAACATCCAGCCCAAGAACAACGGCGCGGACAGCATTCCGACGCTGTAGACGGCGGTGATGATTCCGACGATGGTGGCGAAGTTGCGCCGTCCGTAGTACTGGCCCATCAGTACCCAATTTAGAGTGGTGGCCCCCTCCAACATGGCGATGCCGGCGACGAACGTGTAGACCGCCCAACCGGCGCCGACGAATATCAGGGTGAACAACCCCAGCGTCCCGAAGGCCATCCCCATGGATAGGATATAGCGGGTCTGGAACCCGGGGCTGTAGAGACCGAAGAACAGGCGGGCGGGTATGGCGATGAAGAAGAGCAAGGCGATGAGATCGGCCCCCGACTGCTCGCTGAGACCCCTCCAGGCCATGATCGGTATGGCGTGGACCAGGATTCCGCTGGTCACCGAGATGCGCAGGGAACTGGCGCTCAGCATCAGCCAAAAGGTGGTGGTCTTGAGCGCCTCGTTGACCCCGAAGTCGTTATCGGAGACCCGGGCCCTGGCCATGGCCGACGTCGGCCTGTCCGGGGCCTCCGGAGACTGGTCGATGTTGATGCCGATGCTCTCCGGAGAGCGGCGGATGAAGAACGAGGTCGGGACGGATAGGACCACCACGAAGATGCCGGCATACAGCAGCACCGCCCGCCAGCCCAGGGCCTCCACGCCCCGGGACAACAGGGGCACCATGATGGCGCCGCCGATGGTGTAGGACGTGATGACGAGGGTCATGGCGACGGCCTTGCGTTTGAAGAACCACCGGTTGATCACCGCCAGGAAGGTCTGGCCGAAGCTGGTGTTGTTGCCCACCGCCACCATGCCGACGAACACGGCCAGGAATATCCAATAGGTGTGGACCACCGACAGGATGGCCAGGCCGGCCCCGACCATTATCCCGCCGAAGAGGACGATGGGCCTGGAGTCGAACTTGTCCACGATCCAGCCGGTGATGGGTCCGGCGATCCCCGCCTCGCCACGGGACAGGGCGAAGATCAACGCCGTGGCGGTGCTGCTGAGTTCCAGGTCCCGCTGGATGTGCAGGAAGAAGACGGGGAAGCCGTAGACGAAAATACTCCCCACGAAGACGGCCAGGAAAGAACAGGCGCCCACCACTTTCCAGCCGGGGTAGGCAAGGGTTTCTTTCAGTTTCGTGGTGCGTAGGGCGCTGATTTTGATGTGACAGGCCTCTGTGGTTTTGGGTGGGTACGCCTAATACTAACATAATATTAGATAATAACCTAGATATACTATCATGATATATGATATTAACTCGACGCTCTCCGGCGGCGGTACGCCCGTTTTTTGTGGGCCGGCCGACAATCACCGGCCTAGACGATCTCGGTATTTAGGTTGACCGGTCCACACCAAACCAAAGACCCCGGTCACGTGACCGGGGTCTTTATGATTCCTCGCTGGGAAGTGGGCGGCCAACTGCTGTTAATTTACCGGTGTTGACTCACCGCCGAATTGGCCCGCTCCCCAATCATGCCTCCACGGACTACGGGGTTCCCCGCGCGTACATCACCGTGCCCAGGACTCCCGGCTGCTTCTTTTGGCGGACATCGGCGAAGGTGATGTGGAGCACGCCCTGGCCGTCCATCGCCATGGAGACCTGTTGGCCCAGGTCCTCCTTGTCCGCGGTTGCCACGGTTTCGATGTCCCAGCCACCGCCGTTCTGGCTGTTCCATGAAGCGAGCTTGACCACCGACTCGTCGGAATAGGCGACGATGGGGTTGCCGTCGGCGTCCAGAAGGACCGAACTGTTCTTCCGGGCGCCGAAGAATCCGGTGAAGACATCGGTCAGTTGGTCGATGCGCTGGACATTCCACTGGCTGCCGTCCCACCGGGCCAGTTTGATGTCGCCGCTGGTCGCACTCAGTGTCTGGTAGTAACTGACGACGGGGTTGTCGTCTTGGTCCAGGGTCAGCGACGGGTAGCGGCCAACGTCGCCCGCCGAGTCCACGGTGGAGATGGTCCAGCCGCCGGAGTCTCTGAT
>JACZXN010000323.1 GCA_022571575.1 Chloroflexota bacterium
TGGGCCGCCTTTTGCCGGGCCGTCGGCGGCCCGGACTGGTGCGGCGAAGATACGTTCTCGTCCTTGGAGTCGCGGCTGGCCAACCAGGACCGGCTGGACGAGCTGGTCGGACAGTGGACCGCCGGCCGGACCGCCGAGGATGTCATGACGCGCCTCCAGGAGGCCGGCGTGCCCGCCAGCGTGGTGTCCCAGGGCCAGGACCTGTACGAAAGCGCCCACCTGAAGGCGCGGGATTTCTACCGTCCCACGCCCTTCTACCTGGCCGACCGTGGCAAGCCCGCCCACGAATGGGAGGCCGGCGAAGCCATCGCCTCCGCCAACCCGCCAAAGCTGTCCGAGTCCCCCATGGATTTCGGGCACTACAGCAACATCGGCGAGGACAACGACTACGTCTTCAAAGAGCTCTTGGGCATGTCCCAAGCCGAGATAGACCGCTACACGGAGAACCAGTCCCTTCACTGAATCAACTCCCCGATAGCTGGAAGCTGATGGCTCTTTGCGAGGAACGATGTACGACTACAGCAGCTACGAAAAATTGCTCATTGAGATCAAGGACGGCGTCGCGCTGGTGACCATCAACCGTCCGGAGGTCTACAACGCCACCGACTTCAAACTGCATAACGAACTCAGCCGGATCTGGCTGGACCTGGGCAAGGACGACGACGTCCGGGTGGTCGTGATCACCGGCGCCGGGACCGCATTCTCCGCCGGGGGCGATTTTGATCTGATTCAGGAGTCCATCGGCAACGCCAAGATAATCGCCGGTACCATGGAAGAGGCCCGGGACATCGTCCACAACATGATCAACCTGGACAAGCCCGTGATCTCCGCCATCAACGGCGTGGCGGTGGGCGCGGGCCTGGCCGTGGCCCTGCTGGCCGACATCTCCATAGCATCGGACAAAGCCCGGTTCACCGACGGTCACGTGCGGCTGGGGGTGGCCGCCGGAGACCACGCGGCGTTGATCTGGCCCATGCTCATCGGCATGGCCAAGGCCAAGTACTATCTGCTCACCTGCGAGTTCCTTGACGGCACGGAGGCCGAGCGCATGGGCCTGGTCAGCCTGGTGGTGCCCCATGAGGAGCTGATGGACAAGGCCATGGACGTGGCCCGCCGGTTGGCTTCCGGTTCCCAGCAGGCCCTCCGTTTCACCAAGCGCTCGTTGAACCAGTGGCTGCGCCAGGCCGAGCACACCGCCTTCGATTACTCCCTGGCCCTGGAGATGCTGGGCTTCTTCGGCGAGGACGTCCAGGAGGGCCTCGACTCGGTAAGAGAGCGGCGTGACCCGAAATTCCCTTCGGCACAATAACGCTTCACCAAATACCACTTCATCAGAGGATTGGATGGACTATAGAAAGTTCGGAAACACCGGCATCGAGGTGTCGGAGATCGGGTTCGGCTGCGGCGACGTGGGCGGGCTCATGGTCCGGGGCGAGCACGCCGACCAGGTCCGCGCCGTGGCCAGGGCCATGGAACTGGGCATCAACTACTTCGACACCGCCTCCCGCTACGGCGGAGGCCGCTCCGAAACCAACCTGGGCCTGGTGCTGAAGGAGCTATCCGCCGACGTATACGTTGGCACCAAGTACAGCTTGGGCGAGGCCGACCCCTCGGACCTGAAGGCAGGGGTCATCGAATCGGTCGAGGCCAGCCTGAAACGGCTGGGCCGGGAGCAGGTGGACCTGATCCAGCTCCACGACCGCATCAGCTCCCGGACCGACCTCCAAGCAAGGACGATCACGGTGTCCGACGTGCTGGGAGATGTGCGTGAGGCCCTTGAGGTGCTCAAGTCCCAGGGAAAGGTGCGCTTCTACGGCATGACCGGTGTGGGTGAGGTCAAAGGCATCCATGAAGTGGTGACTTCGGGCATGGTGAGCACCGTCCAGACGGTATACAACCTGATCAACGCCAGCGCCGGAGCCGTGGCCCCGTCCGGGTTCGACATGCCCGATTATGACCGTCTGATCGACCTGGCGGCGGAGAGGCAGGTTGGCATCGTCGTCATCCGGGTACTGGCGGCCGGCGCCCTCACCGGAATCGCCGAGCGCCATCCCGTTGCCATGCCGACAGTGTCGCCCATCGGCTCAAGCCGGGACTTCCAGCAAGACGAATCCAGGGCTGGGGAGTTTGCCTTTTTAGTCGATGAGGGATTCGCCGATGACCTGGCCGAGGCCTCGATCCGTTTCGCCCTGAGCAACAAGGGTGTCTCGACGGTGCTGGTGGGCTATTCCAACCTGGACCACCTGGAGAAGTCGGTGCAGTACGCCGCCAAGGGCCCGCTGCCCGCGGAGGCGCTGGCCCGGCTGCCTCAAGCCTGGTCTAAATTCGTTGGCTGACCTGATTCCACGGGCCTGATTCCACATACCGGAGAGAGCCGGAGATACGATGAACGAGATACTGGGCAACCTGGACAGCCTGCGCAGCGAGATGGACCAGGGCGAGTTCGACGCCATCATCGCCATGTCGCCGGAGAACGTGCCCTACACCTGCGGCGTGGGCATCTGGTCCCAGAAGGTGATCCGCGACCGCCTGGCCCTGGTGGTCTGGCCCAGGGAGGGCGAGCCGACGCTGATCGTGGCCACCAACGAGGAGGGCTACGTCCGGGAGAAGACATGGATCGCCGACGTGCGCGCCTACACCCAGCATGAAGAGTCGCCCATCAAGCTGTTGGCCGACGTGCTGCTAGAGAAGGGCCTGGGCGCAGGCCGGATCGGTATCGAGCCCGGCTACCTAACCGCCGACTATTACTTGGAGCTTCTGGAGACCATGCCCGAGGCCAAGTTCGGTTCCTGCGAGCCCATGCTCCAGAGGGTGCGGATGATCAAGACCCCGGCCGAGATCGAGCTGCTGTGCCGGGCGGCCACCGCAACCGAGCGCGCGCTGATGGCCACCTACGCCACCGCCCGCCCCGGCGACAAAGAACGGGACCTGGTGGCCCGGTTGGGCGCCAACATCCTGCAGTCGGGCGCCGAGTTGCCTTCGTTCCTGTTCTTCACCGTGGGGCCCAATTCCGGCTACGCCCATCCCGACCCCACCGACATCGAACTGCAGCCCAACGACATCTTGAAGGCGGACTGCGGTGGCTGGTTCTCCGGGTACTTCTCGGACATCGGCCGCACGGTGGTGGTGGGCAAGGCCACCGAAGAGCA
>JACZXN010000011.1 GCA_022571575.1 Chloroflexota bacterium
GAGGAACGGTGGGGATGGTCCACCCGGTGAAGGCCCTGGATCATTCCAGGACGTCGTCTTCGGTGTAGTTGCCCACGCCCATGCTGAAGAGCTCCAGCAGCTCCCGTCCCCAGTTCTCGTTGACGCCGCTCTCGTGGTTGTCGCAGTTGTCCAGCCAGAAGATCATCGCCGGGTTCTTGGCCAGCGCCACCAGCATGTCGCGGTAGTTGCCCATCCCCAATTCGCGGAACATGTCGACCTGGGTGATCAGTTCATGCCAGTGGTCCACCTTGGACTGGCCGGTGGCGAAGATCTGGTGCCAGAAGAGGACCATCTTCTCTTCCAGAGGGAGGCCGGTGTGCATCATGTCGTAGAGCCAGGCTGAGCCGCCCATGCCCGGAGAGGTGACCGGACGGCGGAACCCTGGGTGATAGCGGAGGAAATACTGCCGGTCCGCCCGCTGCCCGTCCCCGTTCAGCAGCTCCTCGACCGTGGCCTCATAGCCCTTGGCCGCCCGCTGTTCCAACTCGTCCCGGCCGGCGCCGAACCCGGCGCGCCGCATGAGATGGGCTATCAGATCGATGCTTTCCGCGTTCTTGGTGCTATCCGCGTTTACCGTGGCCATCGAATTCACTCCGAAACAGCTATGCGTCCGGGAGAACGGCACGTCACGCACGCGGCAGGCGTTCTTCCGGCGGTCCGCCATGATACTTGATATTGCCGCCCATCTTCCCGCGTGACGGGCGGCGTGTCAACATATTTCGGCCGGGGTTTCGCCGCCGGGGCCAGCTCCGGGCAGGTTCCCGCGGACTAAAGCCCAGCCTCGCCGGCTGATCTGCGCATCGCGTCCAGATAGGCGTTGCTGGATGTCTGGAGCAGGGTCTGGACGGTGCCGTGGAAGTATTGGACGCCCAGGCCCAGGAACTTGGGCACCAGGTTATCGGGGCAGCTTACCCCGGCGACGCGGCCCGCCCTGCGGATGATCTCCACTCCCTTCTCCATGACCTCCTGGACCTCCGGGTGGGTCTGCTGGCCCACGTAGCCCATGGACTGGGACAGGTCGCCGGAACCGATGAAGAACACGTCCACCCCCTCCACCTCGACCATGGATTCCAGGTTGTCGATGGCTTCCACCTCTTCCAACATCAGGCAGACCAGGGTGTTCCGGTTGGCCTCTTCCGCGTATTCTCCGGTGGAGCCGGAAAAGCCGAATCCGGCGGGGCGGCCGCGGCTGAAGATGCCCCGGGTCCCCAACGGATAGTACTTGACGGCCTCGACGGCGTTCCGGGCCTCTTCCGCCGTGTTCACGTGGGGCACCTGGACGCCCCAGGCGCCGCGGTCCAGGAAGGGGCAGATGAACTCCAACTCGTTGCCGATGGGCCGCACGATGGGCGCCATGCCCGTTAGCTCGGCCGCCCGGATCATATCCTCCGAGTTGTCCACGGTGATGGAGCCGTGTTCGTTGTCGATCAATATCCAGTCGTAGCCCAGGCATCCCAGCATCTCCACCACCGTGGCCGAGGGAAAGGTGATCATGGTCCCGAAGACCGCATTTCCGGCATTTAACTTCTGTTTCAGGGTGTTTTCCCGCATCGGTCCTCTCCAAACCAGGTCGCGCCTAAATTTGACTGGAGTATACTACGCGGCACATCGTGGAGCGTGCGATGGACCCGAGACGGACCATGATTGGAGTTCCGCGGGTACAGCGCGAGAGCCGGACGTCGAGACCGGAGGAAGATGGCTGACACTGATTCAGAGATGAGAGAGAGACGGGGTGGGGGTGAGCCCAGCGATCCCCAGATGCCGGTCATTCTGTCTTTCGTCGCCGACTTGCCCAATATCGTTACCCTGCTGGGGCTATGTTGCGGTGTTCTCGCGATCTTCTTCGCCCTGGAGCAGAATTATCCGGCGGCGATCATGGCGATGTTATGGGCCGTTCTCTTCGACTGGTACGACGGAGTGGTCGCCCGCGCGCTGCCGGACAGGAGCGAGACACACCGGTCGATCGGCGCCCACATGGATTCCCTGGTGGACCTCGTCACCTCGGCGGTGGGTCCGGCGGTCCTCCTACTCAGCATCACGGATTTCAGCGTCTGGGCCTACCCCGGAGCGCTGGCCATAATCATGGCGGGTGTGCTCCGTCTCTCCTACTTCGATGTGTTCGGAGTTGACAGCAGCGGCACCATCGCGGCGATCACGATAGACAATTCACCGATCGTTGTTTCGCTGGTTTTCTTCCTGGAGACTTTCCTGGACCACAATACCTTTGTGGCCATCCTCTACGCGACCATCGTGCTCATGGCGTTCCTGCACGTGGCGCCCTTCCGCACCCGCAAGGCGGGCAAGTTCTGGTACTACGTCTTCACGGGCTATGTGGTCATGGCGACCGGCGGTTACTCTTATATCCTGTGGACCCAGTAGCCTGACCACCACCGGCAAGTCCGAATTTGCCCCCCATTGGCATCGGGGTCCGAACGAAAGTTATGAGGCAACGCCCCTTCAGAGGAAGGTTGGGACGGGGGCCCGTGCTAGCTGGTGGGCTGCAGCTTGAAAAAATGGTTTTGGAGCCTGGGCCAGGGGACGTTCAGGCGGGAAAGGACCTGCGGTAGCGCCCAGAAGCTGAACGGAGTGGCCGCTCGCAACACCGACCAGGTCAATGAGCCAAGAAAAGCAGAATCCTTGGGCAAGAACGGCAACCATTTACGGCGGAGATCGACCAGTTCCTCGGCGATCACCAAACAGGTGTATCCGAAGTTCCGGCGCACCTCGACATTGAAGATTCCCGCCTCTTCAAACAGCTTTCGGTACAGGTCAACGCTGCGGTAGACCACCTGGTATTCGCCTTTAAGAGCCAGCATTCCCCTTCTCACCGTGGACTCCCGCAGGATGATGGTGCCCCCGTCGCTGAGACGTGATTTCAAGCTGCGCAGCAGTTCCACCACATCGGTGTCCCCCTGATACATCATGAGGCCGCCCAGGAAGATCAATTCAAAGGGCCCGTCTGGCAGGTCTTGCCGGCCATCCCCCTGGTAAACCTCGGCGTTCGACAGGTGGGCCACCCGCTCTTGGGCGGCTTCGACCATCAGAGAGCTGCGCTCGACCCCCACGGCGGACCGGTAACGGTTGGCGAAGAGCTCGACCCAGGCTCCGGCGCCACAGCCGACGTCAAGCACTCGCCCGGACCTACCCACCGCGTCGAGCCATGGACTGATTATTCCCAACTCCTTGCTCAGTCGATATCCAACGGAGCTCGGCGGCAGATTGTGTTCATGGGACATCACGCTCATCGCAGCGGGAGACGTGCCGCCCGCGCCATCGAAATAGCGCCTGACGACGTCGTCGTCTATCTGCTTCTCGGACGACGGTTCACGTTCCACCGTCATTAAGAAAGCCTCCTTTCAGGCGATTCTCCCCCATTGGACCTTTCCCTTGCATTGGATAATATTGCATCAGGGCCGCGAGGCGTATTGCATCCAGATTGAGAGGAGTATACTACGCGGCAAATTACGGAGTGACCAGGCTGTTGAGGTGGGAGCGAAGCGGGGCCTGAACGGGCCGAAAACCGCAAATTGCGTCCCCAACCACGCATTGTTATAATGATGATTATCCCGAAAGGTGATAGTCAGGGAAGGTCTCGGAGGCCCTACAGGAATCGCAATTTCGCCCATTAATCTTGGGAGGGTGTGATATGTTCCCAGAGGTGAAATTGGTAACGCCCACGCGTGAGGATGTTCAGCGGCTGGCTGAATGGCTTAACGATCCGGAGGTAAGCGAGGTCTGGTACGGAGTTGGGGAAGACGGCAAGCCCCTGCATACCAGTTACACTCCGGAAGCGGTCTTGGCCGGTGGTCCCGAGGAATGGGACCACGTCTTCAGTGATGAGAACCGCACCATCTTCTCCGTTTACACTGAAGACGGCGAGCACATAGGAGAAGGGCAACTGCTGATCGAATGGCCGCTGCTGGAGGCCCGAGCCGACCTCCTGGTGGGCCGCAAGGACCTTTGGCACCGTCATTACGGCACCAGCGCATTGATCGGCCTGTTGGACCATGCCTTCGGCCCCCTGGGGCTCCACCGCGTCTGGGTTGATATTCCCGAATACAACGAGCCCGGAAGGCAGATGGCCCAACACGTTGGATTCGTTCTGGAAGGGCACCTGCGCAAGACCCACCGGAAGAATAATGAGTGGTTCGACTCCGCCGTTCTCGGCCTGCTGGCTGACGAATATCCCAGACGCCGCGCCAGGTTGATGGAGACCACAGTCAGTTAGACCCTACGGTCCTTTGCAGGCTGCCAAACCTGAATTTTCGGAGGGACCAGTGATGCCAGTAATCACCATTAACGGCCCCATTGGATGTGGCGCGGTCACCATCGGCCAGATGGTAGCCGAGCAGTTGGAACTTAATTTCGTGGACCGTATGATCTTCACCGAGGCCTCGCGCATCGTCGGCACCCCGGTGGGCGTCCTCATCGCCAAGGAACAGCGCGTGGACCGGTTCCGCGACCGTTTGGGCCGGTTCGTTCAGACCATGCTGGAGCGCTCGGCCATGTCTGGCGTGAGCGGCGAGCCCTACTTTGGCCGGGGCATCGAGAACCTGCCTCCCGAGACCTACATGGACCTGACCGGCGAGGGTGGCGCCGTGGCCCAGAAGCTGGACGACAAGATCTTCATCGAGGCCATGACCAAGGTGGTGAAGGACATTCACCAGCGGGGCAACGCCGTGATCATCGGCCGCGGGGCCAACCAGATCTTGGCCGACGCGTCCCAGACCCTGCACGTTGGTTTGCTGGCGCCCATGGAGGTGCGGGTGGATACGTTGGTGGCCCGGGAGCACTTCGAACGGGAAGAGGCCGAGATTCACGTTGAGGAATTGGAGCGGGCCAGAGAAGACTTCGTGCAAAAGTTCTGGAAGGTCCATCCCAACGAGGCCAGGCACTACCACATGATGTTGAACATGGGCAAGATGACCCCCAAGACCGCGGCCGAGGTTATCGCCCACGCTGCAGGTGACCTGTCCTCTTGATCTTGGGCGGGCCAAGCCGGATACGGGACAAGAAGGGAACGGGCGCCGCCCGTTCCCTTCTTGTCAGCCATGGCTGGAAGGGCGGTCCCTAGTTGATCCCCTTCTCCGACGCCAGCATCCGCCACCGGACCTTTCCCTACGTGAACGCGGCCCTCATCGGCATCAGCGTCCTGGTGTTCCTCTATGAGATGTCCCTGGGCGGGGCCGGCATTCTCACCGGCCGCGCCGGGCTGGACCTGAACATCTTCTTCTTCAAGTGGGGGTTCATCGCCCAGGAGCTGACATCCGGACAGGCGTTTGAATCGCTGAACGCCGGGTTTCGCTTGGTGAGCATCGAAACTCCGGTTCCCACCGTGGCCACCATCTTCACCTCCATGTTCATCCACGGCGGCTTCATGCACCTGGCCGGCAACATGATGTTTCTCTGGGTCTTCGGCGACAACATCGAAGACCGTTTGGGCCACGTGAAGTACCTGGTCTTCTATCTGCTTGCCGGAGTCGCCGCCACCTTGAGTCAGTGGGTCATCGACACCGATTCCCGCGTCCCATTGATCGGCGCCAGCGGGGCCATTTCCGGGGTGTTGGGCGCCTACCTGATGATCTACCCCCACAACAGGATCAAGGCCCTGATCATCTTCTATTTCATCACCGTGGTGGAGATGCGGGCCATGTGGCTCTTGGGGGGGTGGTTCGTCTGGCAGTTGATACAAGGGACCTTGTCCATCGGCCTGGCGGGCTCGGTCAGCGTGGCGTTCTTCGCCCACATCGGCGGATTCGCCGCTGGTGTGGTGCTGGCGGGGCTGTATAAATTGGCCGTCGGGGAACCGGTGATACCGCGGCGCTCACGCAGGAACCCATGGGACAATTGGTACCAAGCCGGACGGCCCAGAGACTGACCGGCCAAGCTTAGATCATTCTCCAAAAAGGGCCCGCCTCAGGTGAGTCCTTTGGCGAGCCCTTAAATGATTCGTCCCCGGCGGCTGGAAACCGGAGATGGTTATTCTGTGCCGGTCTCCGACGGGTAGCCGCGCTCGATCCAGGCCGGGGTTCCCGCGTCGTCCACCACCTGCACGTTACTCCGGCCATCCCTCTGTAGGATGCTGCCCGCGGTGGTGGCCCGCATCCCGGCGGCGCATACGGTGACCACGGGGAGTTCACGGGGCAGGCCGTCCAGGTGTTCCTGGAGCTCGCCCAGTTCGATGTTCAGCGCGCCGGGGATGTGGCCTTGGGCGTACTCGCTGCGCTGGCGGACGTCAATCACCATCGGCGCGGCGGGCAGGTCCTGGGCTTGTTTGAGACCGTCCAGGTCCAGCCTGTTGGTGATTTCGACGGGCAGACCGGCCGATTTCCACGCCTCGATGCCGCCGGCCAAGAACCCGTGAATCCGGTCGAAGCCGATGCGGATCAACTGCCGGACCATGTCGTCGTGGTGGCTGGCGTCGGCGGACAGCAGCACCAGTGGCTTTCCCCAGGGCACCACCCAGCCGACCCAGGTGGCCATGCTGTTGCCGTGGGGCACGGCGTAGGAGCCAGGCACGTGCTCGATGTTGAAATTTCGCTCCGGCCGGGTGTCGACCAACACAGCCTCGCTATCCAGATGGCTGCGGACGGAGAGCGCGGTCAGGGAAGCCAGGCGTGGTACGCCGCCCAGGATGTCCGGGCCCCTGCGGTTGATGTCGGCCATGTACTTGTAGTAGCTGGGGTAGGAGCCCAGGCCGGTGAGGGCGAATCTCACAAAGCTGGTCTCTTCGGCTTCGGCGGCGAAGGGGTTGGTCAGCCGCTCCTGGGCGATGGTGGTTGGCACCTCGCCGCCGCCGGCCGCCGCCGCGGAGCAGAAGGACCCTCCACCGTGGGTCGGGTAGACCTGAACGTCGTCGGGCAGCTTCAGCAGCTTTTCGTGGATGGTATTGTGCAGCCAGCGGGCCAGGAATGGCGCGACCTTGGCGCCCAACAGGTCAACGCGGGCCGCGCCGCCCATCATGAGGGCTCCTCCGGTGAAGATGATGGTGGGCCGGCCCCGCTCCTCAACGATGAACGAGATGCTTTCCGGCGTGTGGCCGGGGGTGTGCATGATTCGAATCTGGAACTCCCCCAGGTCGAACTCGTCGTTCTCCTGAAGGCGGACCGACGGGAACAAAAGACCCCCGGAGGCGCTGGCTCCCACCTGGCAGCCGGTCTGGTCGGCCAGTTCCCGGGCGCCCGAAACGAAGTCGTTGTGGACATGGGTCTCGAGGGCGTAGACGATCCGTGTCCCGTGGTTGGCCGCGATCTGGACGTATTGGTCGATGTCCCGGGCGGGGTCGATGACGGCGCACCTTCCGGACTGTTCAGAGCCCACCACGTAGCTGTTGTTGGACAGACTCTCGATCCTTACTGTTTCGACGAACAAGGTCCTTCACCTCCCAAAGCGGATACGGCGCGTTTGATCAAGTGAGCGATTTACGGCGCCATTGTATACCGCGGTGGTCCCACCGGTCATCGGTGGTGGGAAAGGACCTGTGACTAGGATTTTCGGACGGTTACCGGAACGGAATGGATGGAGTTAACCTGGTAGCCGCGGTAGTTCCACTGGGCCAGCATGGGTTGCACGTTGCCCTGGCTGTCGGTGGCCCGGGAGCGGAGCAGGGCGTGCCCCAAGTTGTTGGCCTCCCAGTCGATCTCCCAGTGCTGCCAGGAATAGTTCCCGGAGGGCTCTTCCAGCTTGGCGGGACGCCAGGTGCGGTCGTCGTCGGTGCTGACTTCCACTTTGGTGATGTGCCCGTCGCCCGACCAAGCCACTCCCTTGATCTGGTGGAGACCGGGGTTGATGAAGGACCCCTTGGCCGGCGCGCTGATCAGAGACTTCACCTTGAGCGAGGTGATGCGTTTGGCCTTGGCGTCTGCTTTGCCGTTGGTCGCCGGGTAGATGTGGTAGTCCATCTCGTGGAACCCGGCGTTGGGGTGGTCCATCACGGTGATTCTGGCCAGCCATTTGACCGAGGCCATGCCGTACCAACCCGGCACCAGCAATCTTAGGGGAAAGCCGTGGTCCTTGGGGATGGGTTCCCCATTCATCTCATAGGCCAGGATCGTGTCCGGGTCCAGCAATTTCTCCAATGGCACGCTCATGGCGTAGCACATGGGCCCGTCCGCATGGGCCTCGGTGCCGGAATCCACGCCCTCGAATAGAACGTCGGTGGCCACACCTTTCAGGGAGGCCTGTTCCAGCACGGTCTTGACCGAAACGCCCTTCCACCGGGAGACGCTGACGCCTCCGTTGTCCCATTGAACGCCTTCCGCCGGGGGCTGCATGGTTGACCGGCTGTTGCCGGCGCATTCCATGAGGCTGACGATCTCGTGGCTGGGCATCTTGAGCAGGTCGTCGTAGCGGAGGTCCAGGGGGTTGTCTACATCGCCGGTGACGGGCAGGGACCAATGGGAGGAGTTGATCTGGGGGGCGGCGAAGTGGCTGCGGATGAAGTGGCCCCCGATGGGGGAGACGGGGAGTTCCAGGTCTGGCAGGAATACTCCCGCGCAGAGGGGGTCTTCAGATAGGACATTCACGTGTCCAGAGGAGTTGGAGTCCGTGCTTGGCATCAATGCCTCCTGTGTGGTCGGGTCCGGGCGGTGAGAGCCGTCTGGACCGGATTCTTACATCTGATTCATACGGCCGGGATCGCCGCGTGGGTACATTTTGAAATTTAACACCGGGCGCAGCCGAAAGCCGAGGGCCGTATGTCCCGCCATCCCAGGGACATACGGCCCTCGGCTTTCGGATCCCAATGACAAAACCCTGGAAGACCGGCCGCCGCGCGGCGGCCGGTCTTCGGAATCAGATCGATGTGATGATGTTCCTGTAAGGCCGGGTCTCCAGATTCCAGGTGTTGTTGGCCGCGTCGAACTTGGAGTTGACGAACACCCGCCACTTGGCGTCGTCGAGGTCGGGGAAGTCGGACCGGTAGTAGTATCCCGGCCACCGGGTTTCTTCGCGGTACAGTAGATGCCTCAGGTGGGCCTCGCCCACCCATGTCCGGTGGATCAACTCCCAGCACCGCATCAGTTCATGCCGGTTCCGGGCCGCCAGGTGAGTCAGGTCCTCGCGGAACATCTCGATCAACTCGATGCCCCTTTCGAGGGTTGGCTTGTTGGTGGTGTACCACATGGACGCGCCGGCGCCGTATTCGTCCATGATCTTCTGGAGCCGGACCAGCCCCTGTTTCGGCGTCATATAATTGGGGTTTATCTCTTCCGCCGAGGAGGCGCCCTTGTGTTTGTCAAAGGTTTCCAGGGGCGCCCAGATGGTCTCCTGGATGCTGCGGACGTTGGCTTCGCTCACCGACGGGGCGCCGGGGTTATCGGCCACGTAGTTGACGGCGGACTTGGCGGCTATGCGGCCCTCGGTGAAGGAGCCGGACGAGAATTTATGGGGTGCGGCGCCCACCCCGTCGCCCGCGGCGAACAGGCCGTTGATGGTCGTCATGCGGTTGTAACCCCAGAAATAATCGCCGGTTGCGATGTCTTCGGGGCCGCTGACCCATGCGCCGGCCTCGCCGGAGTGGGAACCCATGATGTAGGGCTCGGCCAGCACCACCTCGGTCGGCGTGTCCTCCGGGGCTATGTTCTGGGACGCCCAGGTCAGCGCCTGGGAGATGGTCATATCCAGGAAGTCTTCCCAGGCCTCGTCGCGGACCTTGTCCATCTTGGCCGGGTCGCCGTCGGCCATCCTCTGCATCGCCACGTCGGTCCGCATGTACATGGGTCCGAGGCCGTCTTTGATGTCCATGAACATCTGGTGGTTCCGGAGCGGAGTGGGTGTGGGGATGGCGGAGCCGTAGGGCTCGTACTTCTTCAGTTCGTCGGCCCGGGTGACGGTGTAATCTTCGCCCTTGGAATTGAGCACCTGGGCGTGGAAATATTGGAACCACATACCCACGGGCCCGTACCCGTCTTTGAACCGGGTGGGCACGAAACGGTGCTCCATCTGGGTCATCTCGGTCCCGATGGGAATCATCAGGCCGTAGGCGGCCCCGGTGGCGAAAACCGAGTACCAGGTCCGTCCCAGCCCCTCGCCTACCGAGCGGGGACGAAAGACGTTGGAGGCGCCGCCGCAGGTGATGATGACCGCCTTGGCCTTGAAGACGTAGAACTTGTTTTCCCGAACCGCGAACCCCACCGCGCCCGCGATCTTCTGCGGGTCGTCGGCGTCGGTCAGCAGGTGGGTGATGGAGACCCGCTCGAAGAGGTTTTCCGGCCCAATGGCTTTCCGCGCCGGCTCGGCGGCGATGGGCTTGATGGACTCGCCGTGGATGGGGATCTGCCACCGGCCGATGCGTTCGTATTCGCCGTTCTCCTTCTTCCAGATGGGCAGCCCCCACTCCTCCAGGAGGTGGACGGAGTTATCGACGTGGCGTCCAATGTCGTAGACCAGGTCTTCCCGGGCCAGGCCCATCATGTCGTTCACCACATAATTGACGTAATCTTCCGGGGTATTCCAGCCGTAGCGCTGGCCCATGTAGCAGTTGATGGCGGAGAGCCCCTCTCCGGTGGCCCCGCTACGCTCGATGGCGGCCTTTTCGACCATGACCACGCGAAGGTCGCCGCTCCAGTATTTGGACTCAAATGCCGCTCCACAGCCGGACATCCCTCCGCCGATGATGAGGATGTCGCAATCGATGGTTTCCGTGGTGGGAAGTGTCAAAACAGGCGCTCCTAGTTCTTGAACGATGGGTTATACGGGGGTTATATCAAGGCCGTTAATTGGGCGAGGGTAAAGTATCGACGCCCAGCCACAGGGAGTCTCCGGCCAGGCACTGGTTCTTGAGTTCAGTTTGCCGGTCCTCGGTGAATCCCTCGAACAGAACCACCGAGCCCGCGGGCTTGGTGCGCGACTGGTAGGTGAACTCGAGGGTGCGCCCGTCCCGGAAACGGATGTTCCAGCGCAGCCCGTCTTCGGTCCGATGCGGCTGGACCTCCGCGCCCATGGGAACAAAGTCCGCATATCCGCGAACGTGGATGGCCTCTTCAGGGCATAATTTGACGCAGGCGTAGCACTCCGAGCACATCTCGGGTTCCTGGTTGAACCCCTTGTTGGTGTCTTGGTCCAGAACCATCAGGTCATTGGGGCAGATGTACACGCAAAGCGGGCCCTGGTGCTCGTCCTCGCAGGCGTTGCATGCATTCGGGTCTACGTAGGTCGGCATTCCCTTTCTCCTCTTGGCCGGTCTTTCATGTCGATTTTCAGGTTGATTAGCTCATAAAAAAATCCCCCGCTGTTTTTCAGCGAGGGACCAATATTCACACCGGTTGATGCTCACTACAGGTACAACAACCCAGGGTTGGCATTGAGATGACCGGCCTCCGGTTCTCCAGATACTCCGCAGTGACGAACGCGGAGCCGTCATTGTATTTATCGGCGCATTCCCGGACGACTTCTAAAATCTCGGACCGCAAGGTGGTCGCAGCCGGCTCCTGCCCACCATCGATGATCTTGCGGATGAGGGTGCCCGCCAGGTCCTGCTTCTGGTCGCGGTGGCCGCAAAGGCCTTCGTAGGCGACTCCCTGACACACCGGGCAGTACCACCACTCAAGGGTCAGTACGGATTTTATCCCCAGGTCTGGCAAGCTCTCAAACACCTTGTGAGCGGCGTAGGTATCGTAGTAGTTCCCGACGCCCGCGTGGTCCCGGCCGAACATGTGATGGGTGCAACCCAAGTTCTTGCGAACGATGGCGTGGAACACCGCCTCCCGCGGTCCTGCGTAGCGCATGTCCCACATCAGCGTGGAGGTCTCATGGATGCCGGGCAAGAAGAAACCGGCCTCCCTCAGCCGATGGTGGGCTAGGACGATGGCCTCATCGATATAATCGCCCGGTTTTTTCTCTCCGATTACGGCGCTGACAAGGATACCATCGGCTTCGGACGAAAGCAAAGCTCCCTTCATCATCCACTCGTGGCCCACGTGGGGAACGTTACGGGTCTGGTGGGCCACCGCCTTGCTCCAACCTAATTCGGAGAAGCGCTCTCTCAACTGGCGTGGCGTCTTCCAAAAACGGTCGAAGGGCGGGTTGATGACCGGCGGGTTCACCAGGGTCAGCGGTCCGCCGAGGAAGGTGTCCGCCAGACCAAGGGTCCGCGTCACGCCGGGGTGGTCCCGGTCCACGGTCCCATAGACGTGCTGGGCCATGAATTCCAGGTCGTAGGAGAACGCCTCGGCTATCTCCAGCACGGCCAACGCCTGGTCTTGGTAGGTCAGCAAGACGGAGTCTCCCTGAGTCACTCCGGCTTCCGCCATGGCCCGGCGGGAGATGTCGAAAACGATGGGGATGCTCCATACCAGCCCGTTGGTCAGGGTCATGTTCCGGACCACGGAATCCACTTCCGAGCGGACCATGAACCCGTCGAGGGGGGAGAAAAAGCCATAGGCGATGTTGATCACCTCGCGGGCGATGCTGTCACGCACCGCGAGACGGGGGAGGCCGGCCGCAATATGCGGGGCGTCTTTGGGAGAGGCGACCCTTTCGACTAGCTCACCGCCGTGGGGCGACAGGGCATTGTCTACTGCCATAATGTTGGTTCCAGATTCATGCAGGCCGGACCTGGTGCCGTTAAGGGAATGGATCGAGCTTTAGGCGGTCCCTTGGGGTTTTCTGGGGGACGATGGGTAATTCGGAATCGACCCAGCCCCACGCGAGGGTCCGGGTCAGCAGTCCGCTTACTGCCTTGTTGACGTCATCGACCGGTCAAGAGCCGCTGACGGTGCAACCATGGCTGGCCGTGGTGGCCATCAGGACCACGCCAATCAAGATAAGCCAAATCAATGCCCGGCGGGGGCGTAGTCCAGGTATGCGCATCCTTTGTGTTTTCTCCGGTTCTGGATTTTGGACGGGGAGCCAAACAATCATCCCCCGCCATGCGTAAATCACCTTTGGCAGTATATCTCAACCCACCTTGGGCAGTACAGCGCCCATCCCGGCGTGAAGACCTTGGCGGCGTCTCACCGTGGCGGTCTCCCACCGTGGGGGTCTGATGGAAACAGCGCCCGGTGTCGGGCCTGGGTGGTTGGGCCTGTTCGAGAGGCCGGTCAGGCATGGCGCTGAGACTGGGTTTGGGATGCGGGTTAGAGAGGATTGAAGCTGGGATTGTGATAATATATGCCAAGGCATATCCGGTCTGCCTATTAACCCGCGCGATTCACGCCTACGGGCGTTTCATTTGTGCCTGAGAATATCATGATCTAGGAGCGAGAGAATGCTTGATTACAAGCCTAATATGGTCCTCTCCAACGAAGAATTTGACGCGGTCGGCTCCAGGCCGATTCGCCACGACGGGGCGGACAAAGTAACCGGACGCGCCAAGTACGGAGCGGACACCAACTTGCCCGGCATGCTCTACGGGAAGATCCTTCGCAGTCCCCACGCCCACGCAATCATAAAATCCATCGATTCCAGCGCTGCCGAGGCCCACAAGGGGGTCTACGCGGTGGTCACCTCCGCGGATTGGCCGGAGACCTCCATGAAGCTGGTCGATCTGGCCGAGGGTTCCATCCATAACCTGGGCTTCCTCAGCATGAACATCCTGGCCAGGGGCAAGGCGCTGTATAAGGGCCATCCCGTAGCCGCCGTGGCCGCGGTCAGTCCCCACGTCGCCGAAGAAGCGATGGCCATGATCAAGGTGGATTATGAGGTGCTAAAGCCGGTGCTCACGGCCGAGGAAGGCATGAAGCCCGACGCTCCCATCCTGCACCCGCGGCTGGCCGCTGTTACCAACCCCGCTCTCAGGCCTGGGGGGTTGTTGGAAGATGACGCAGAGAGTATGCGCACCAACATCGCCAACGAGTTTGAATTCATATTGGGAGACGTTGAACAGGGCTTCAAAGACGCTGACATCATCGTGGAGAAAGAGACCACAACTCAAGCGGTCCATCAGGGTTACATCGAACCCCAGGCCGGCGTAGCCGATTTCCAAACCGACGGCAAGGTGACCATCTATTCCAGCAGCCAGGGACAGTTCACGGTCCGTGATCAAACCGCCCGGTTCCTGGGCATCCCGGTCTCCCAGGTAAAAGCAGTCCCCATGGAGATCGGCGGCGGCTTCGGCGCCAAGGGCATCACCTACGTGGAGCCCGTGGCGGCCCTGCTGTCACGCAAATCGGGGCGTCCGGTGAAGGTCCAGCTTACTCGCACCGAGGTCTTCGAGGGCACCGGCCCCACCTCGGGCACCAAGATCAAAGTCAAGCTGGGCGCGACCAAAGACGGTAAATTGATCGCCGCCGAGGCTGAACTGGTTTACGAGGCCGGCGCTTTCCCTGGGTCCCCGGTCACCGCCGGCATCCAATGCATGATGGGCCAATACGACATTCCAAACGCCCATCTGAAAGCCATAGACGTGGTCATCAACCGTCCCAAGGCCGCGGCCTACCGCGCCCCCGGCGCGCCCGCCTCCGCATTCTGCATGGAGACCGCCATGGACGAGCTGGCCGAGAAGCTGGGCATGGACCCATTGGAGTTCCGGCTGATCAACAGCGCCAAGGAAGGTGTCCGCCGGGTCACCG
>JACZXN010000324.1 GCA_022571575.1 Chloroflexota bacterium
GGTGACTGATGGCATCAAGCCGCGCACGTTGAGCCGGGACCCGCTCCGGGCCAACTCGTCCAACCTGGGCGCGGGGCACACATCAAGGTACTCGGGGTCGAGACCGTCAATCATGATGACTATTGTCATGGTCATGGGCGTGGCCTGAAGAAATCCTGCCTGTCTGGGGCTGTGGAGCGTGTGGGATAGACTCTAGTGTAAGTTTAAACCTCTGGCAACCTGCCGGGCAGGCTGCCGGCGCCGGCCAAGCCAACCGCCTTCAGCACCCAGCAATCAGGGGACGTGGCCGCCCGAAATCCTGACCGCTGGAAAGCTCATAGCCGACAGTTCGGCCCGGCCCACGGTTACCAAGGCACCAAATTCCAGCCCTGGTACAGGGACACCTGGTTGCCGTTGAGCACCGCCAGTTGGACGCTGTTTACTCTCAGCCAGTAAACCTGCCCGGTCACCATGTTTTTGAGAGTGTTCACATCGGAGAAGGCCGGGCGCGGGTCGAAAAACGTCCAGGTCTTGGTTTCGTTGTCGAAGTTCCAGACTCGGACCAGATTTTCGTCCTGGATCAGAGGTTCCATGGCCTGCGCGGGTGCGATGGCCGGCGCCCTTTCCACGGTCTGAGGTATTTCCACGGCCGATGGGAGAGTGGCAGCCGGCGGCTCCAGGGACACGGTGAAAGGCGCGTCCGCGGTCACCTCCCCCACCGTGGCCGATATGGTCTGGACACCCGGTGCGAACAAGGGAACAAAAATGGTGTAGACGAATCTCCCGTCCTTGTCGGTGCGCTGAGTGGTTGATTCCAAAACCGGGATCTTTCGCACTCTGGCGTCCGAAACGGCCGAGTACGCCGGGAAGTTTTCACCGGTGATAGTCACGGTGCTGCCTGACATGCCACTGGCGGGCGATAGGGTGATGCTGGGCTGGGGCACCGAGTGGGTCGTGGTGGCGAACTGGTTTAGATAACCCACCCTGGTCGCCCGGACTTGGTTGGCCGATCCCGCGGACGCCGTCATGGGGACCAGCAGCGTGATATCGATCTCGCCGCTGGAATTGGGCGAAACCACCCCAACGGAAGTCCGTCGTATGAGAGTGATATCTGGATGTTTGCCGAGATGGTGGACGCCGGGAACCCCTGGCCGGTGATGCGCATTTCCGTGTTTTGGCTGCCGGAGGCCGGGTCTACGCTGATGCTTGAGGACATGATGGTCAACTGCGTTGACAGCGTTTGGCCTTGGTCATCGACCACCGTGATCGTGACCGTGCTGCCGGCGGCAATATCTTGCGGTCCGGGAATGGCGATGGATGCGGCCCAACTGCCGATGGAGTCGAAGGTGATGGGATAGCCGACGCTGGACGCCGTGAGCAGGATGCCGTCGACCTTGATGTTACTGGCGCCGATACCGGTGATCTGGTGGCCGTTGAGGTACCCGGCCCCACCGGGTGTCGATGCCGGGGTGAACCCGGCGCCGAACAGGACCACCGTTTGATTGGGAACAGCGGTTTCGGGAGAAACGGTGAGAGCTGGAGCAAGATTGGGTGACGCCACTCCGGCGGCCGAATCGGCCCCCAGGGTCGCGAAAAGGACCGCCAAGGCTATCAGGAAGATGAGATTTGGCCGTAGGTCCAGCCAATCACAGATTCTCCTTAAGCGCATCGGCTGATTCTCCCAGATCCGGTGTCCGGCACGGCCATGAGGCGATTACCAGGGACGGGGCTGAACCCGCTGCCACAGGCGCGGCTTCCCCTCTCCGGTAGAGACATCCTATTGGGAAATCGGGCGCGATTCTTGATGGTGGTCTACAAACTCACTGCGGGCCACCACTCAAATCGAAGGGGCAATGGGGCTCGGAGACTGGAGAACCCCCGACAATGCCGGTTCCGTGGTCACCGCCCCGAGGGCAGCCGCGGAATTCTCATGCCGTAGTTTTCCGTACCTCCTGACGTAATGGTGATGCCGGAGCCGCCGGCTTGTGGGGCCGGGCCTTGGCGCGGGAAAGCCAGTCCCCAAGCGCCTTTTCTTTCCGGCCCGCCGATTGACAAGGTGCGCCGGTGTGCGCAGAATGACCCCATTCCTAGACTGCAAACCCCAAGAACATTCAATCGGGAGGGAATGGATATGCCAGGAAAGACTTTTATCTATGTCGGCGCGGAAGCGGACGGTCTCTACCGCAAGGAGGAGTCGGACGGCAGATGGGAGAAGCTGGCCAAGGGCATGCCGCCTTCGCCCCAGGTGCGGGCCATCGCCATCCATCCCAACGACGCCAAGACCATCTTTGTGGGCACCCAGCGGGGCGTCTACCGGACCAGGGACGGCGGCGACAACTTTGAGCGCATGAACATGGCCGAGGGCCGCCACGTTTGGACCATCAAGTTTCACCCCAACGACCCTAAAACCATGTTCCTGGGCACGGAGGGCAGCGAGGTCTTCAAGTCCACCGACGGCGGCGAGAACTGGGACCTTCTGGCCACCATCATCAACCAAGACTCGGTGCAGATGGCCTTCGCCACCCGCATCCTGGGCCTCGGCATCGAAGCGAAGAACCCCGACCAGATGTATGCCGCCCTTGAGGTGGGAGGAGCAGCCCACAGCGCCGACGGCGGCAAGACCTGGACGATCGTGAATAAAGAGTTTGACGGCGACGTCGACCTGATGGACCTGCACGGCGTGACGGTGGGCGGCGCCGATTCATCGGCGGTGTTCATCTCCAACCGCACCGGGGTCTGGCGGAGCCGGGACCGGGGCGCGAACTGGGATAACCTGAACTTTCCCAAGTTCACCGACATCTTCTATTCCAGAGGCGTGGAGTCGGCGCCCAACGACCCCGACACCCTCTACGCCTGCGTGGGGCTGAATTTCGGCAGCGAGCAGGGCGGCGTCATGCGGTCCACCGACCGTGGCGACACCTGGGAACGCTTCGACAAGGGGATCAGCCCGGCCAGCACCACCTTTGGCGTGGCCGTCAACGAACATGCCCCGGAGCAGGTGTATTTCTGCACCAGGAAGGGCGAGGTGTTCGGCACGCGCGACGGCGGCCAGACCTGGTCTTCCCACGTGCTTCCGGAGATGGCCGGCAACGTCAAAGCCATCGCCTGCGCTTCGGCCTAGGCGGCAAGCTTGCTCCCGACGCACGGTCAGAACGCCGGTCCGA
>JACZXN010000325.1 GCA_022571575.1 Chloroflexota bacterium
GCCGGGAGCTTTCCTATAACAATCTGATGGACGCCGACGCCGCCTGGCGCACCGCCACCGACTTTGCCGACGCCACCGTGGCCGTCGTGAAGCACGCCAACGCCTGCGGTCTGGCCAGCCGGGAAGACATCGCCCAGGCTTACATTCACGCCTACGAAGGCGACACCGTGAGCGCCTTCGGCGGCATCGTGGCCTTCAACCGCACCGTGACCGCCGCCGCCGCCGAGGCCATGGAGCCGGTGTTCTACGAAGTTGTGATCGCTCCCGAGTACGAGCCGGCGGCGCTGGAGATACTTCAAAAAAAGCGCAACCTGCGCATCTTGGTCATCGATGAGCAGCCCAGCTCCGCCGCCTACGACCTGCGCCCCATCAGCGGCGGCATCCTGGTACAGACCGCCGATGTCATCGCAGAGGACCCGGCCACCTGGACCACCGCCACCAAGCGGGCGCCCACGGATGCCGAGATGAAAGACCTGGCCTTCGCCTGGAAGGCCGCCAAACACATCAAGTCCAACGCCATCGTCTTCGCCAAGGACCTGGCGTTGATCGGCATGGGGGCCGGCCAGCCCAACCGCGTGGTCAGCGTCCACCTCTCCCAGCGGAGCGCCGGGGACAGGGCCAGGGGCTGCGTGCTGGCTTCGGACGCCTTCTTCCCCTTCGCCGACAACATCGAGCTGGCCGCCGAGGCCGGGATCACCGCCATCGTGCAGCCGGGCGGGTCCATCCGCGACGACGAGGTCATCGCCGCCGCCGATAAGGCCGGACTGGCCATGGTCTTGACCGGCGTGCGCCACTTCAGGCATTAGACCGTTCACATTGGAACGGCCAGGGATGAGCACCAATCCAAATATCAGGCGACCCAGGAACCCCGGCGCGCCGGCAGGTGGCAGGAATGAGCGCCAATCCAGAATTTAGGTCACCCAGGGAACCCGGCGAGCCGGCGGCGGTTGACATAACCATTCCTGTTTACAATGAAGAAGAGGCCCTTCCGCGCACCATCGCCGTCCTGACCGGGTTCCTGGAAGAAAACCTGTCCAACCCGTGGCGGATCGTCATCGCCGACAACGCCTCCACCGACGATACCCGGGCGGTCTCCCAGACGCTCTGCCAGCGGTATACCGGGGTCAACTATCTGCGGATTCCCCAGAAGGGGCGGGGCCGGGCCCTGCGGACGTCCTGGTTGGACAGCCGGGCCGACATCGTCAGCTACATGGACGCCGACCTATCGACGGACCTTTCCCATTTCCCCCAACTCATCCAGCGCATCGAATCCGGGAACCATATCGCCATCGGCAGCAGGCTGAGCAAGGAGTCACAGGTGAGCCGGGGATTCAAGCGGGAATTCATCTCCCGTGGGTATAACCTGCTGATAAACTCCATGTTCTTCACCGGCCTGCCCGACGCCCAGTGCGGCTTCAAGGCCCTCACCCGTGCCGCGGCCGAAGCCATCGTGCCCAGCATCAAGAACAATAACTGGTTCTTCGACACCGAGCTGTTGATCATCGCCGCCAAGCGCGGGTTCAACATCGCCTCGGTGCCTGTCAAGTGGACGGACGACCCGACCAGCACCGTCAACATCGCCGGCACGGCCATGGAAGATGTGAAAGGCCTGCTGCGGCTCCGGTTCGGCGGGGTCCCGAGGGTGGAAGTGCCCGCGGCGCCGTCCCCAGGCAGCTAAGTACCGGCGCCCAACCCGCTCGTCCTGAGCCTGTCGAAGGACCAGGGCCGGTCCGGGCCAAAGAAACAACCGGTCACGAGGAGTAATTCATGGAACTGGGCCTAAGGGGAAAACACGTCATCGTCACTGGTGGCGGCAGCAACATCGGCCGCGCCATCGTCCACGCCTTCGCGGCGGAGGGGTCGGACATCTCCATCGCCGAGTTGGTCCCGAGCCAGGGCGAGATCGTGGCCGGGGAGGTGGCGGCGATGGACACGGGCAGCCGGGTAACGGTTATTCCCACGGACGTGACCGACCCGGAAAAGGTGGACCCCATGGTGGAGCGGGCCATCGCGGAGTTCGGGCCGGTGGACGTTCTGGTGAACAACGTGGGCTGGACCGTGGACCGGTTGTTCATGGAGAAGCCCAGGCACGAGTGGGAGCGGGAGGTCCAGGTCAACCTCTGGGGGGCCATCAACTGCATCCACGCCGTGCTGCCGGGGATGATCGAGAAGCAGTCGGGGGCCATCGTCTGCATCAGTTCCGACGCAGGCCGGATGGGCGAGTACCGGGAGGCGGTCTACTCCGCCTGCAAGGCCGGGGTGATCGCCCTCAGCAAGTCCATCGCCCGGGAGACGGGCCGCCACGGGCTGCGGTTGAATGTGGTATGTCCCGGACTGGTCGTGCCGCCGGACGAGGAGTCCATCAGCGAAGAGAGCATGTGGAACCAGATGCGGGAGATATTCACCGAGGAGGTGCGCGAGCGGGTGGAACGGAACTACCCGCTCCGCCGCATGGGCACGGCCCAGGAAGTGGCCAACGCCGTGGTGTTCCTGGCCTCGGACGCGGCCAGTTTCATCACCGGCCAGACCCTGAGCGTAAGCGGCGGCTATACGATGATGTAGGGCGGGCGGCCTGAACCAGCGCCAAAACTCAAGAGGCCCCGCCTCGATTAAATCGGGACGGGGCCTCTTTTGGTTTGCTGGGTTTGCCGGATGGCCGCTTACTTGCTGTTCGCAGCCACCAGGTCCCAGGACCTCTTCTCGATCTTGGGCATCAGGTTTTGGATCAAGTTTTCGTCCAACTCGGCGGCGATGCTGGGGTAGCCGGCCCGCTCGATCATGGACTTTAACTTGCCACCCTTGAACTGGTCCAGCGTCCAGCGCAGGGTCTCGCCGGAGGTGGTGACGTCCCAATAGATGCGGACGTCCTGGTTGCGCGGTCCGTAGTGGTAGTGAGGGGCGTTCTGGAAGCAGTCGAAGGCCAGCAACTCCACTTCCTGTCCCGCCACGTCGGACAGCACGTGGATGGCCATCCCTTCGTCGTTGATCTGGGGCAGGTGGCGGTACTCCAGGCCGAAGCGGATGTTTCCGGCTTCGATCTTGTCGCCGTCGACCAACTCGGGCATCATGTGGTGGACGGTGCGGCGCTCTTCCCGGACCATCTCCCGGGCCTTGGCCTCCACCTTGTCCAGTACGGCTTTCT
>JACZXN010000326.1 GCA_022571575.1 Chloroflexota bacterium
GTTTCAAAAGTCTATCGGCAATCTTGATCTGTTCGGACACGGTTGGCTGAGGCGGCAATAGCGATTGCATCAGTTGTGTACTTCGGTGTAGGCGTCAAGTTTTGTAGTTGTCGCCATCTTTTATTTAGTGATTCCATTTTTCAATGGCGATGGAGTAAAACTCAGCCCAACCGAACTGGCGGCTGAAAATGCCCGGATCACCGAGTTATACCGTGGAATCATGCTTGATTGCGAACCTTTGCAACCCGGAACTGTTGTGGCAAAAGAAGGTTTTAACGATGAATCGGAACTGTAGGCGTTCAGCGATAATGGGACCTTTTTAGCGTCCGCGAATATTCCTCTACCGAAGCTGCGGGGTGTGTGTGTAGGCGTTCAGAACCCCATCGGAGCATCTCAGCGCGGGATAGCTGCCGAAGGCGGCTCGACGAGGCGCTGCAATACGGGGTTTGCTGACTGGGTCCCGTGGGCTG
The DNA here is from genome assembly GCA_022571575.1 of Chloroflexota bacterium. Next base: position 471 of record JACZXN010000326.1, read on the forward strand.
TGGGTCCTGGGGATTGGAGGCGCCGGCCCACCGGTTGGCTGCGGGATCTCCGGCTAACCTGAAGTTAAAACCGGACCCGGCAGGACTAAGGCACGAAGAAGCAGGTCGAATTGCCCTGCGTAGTTCTGGCCGTGGAATCTTGGGGCGTGATGCTGCCGGCGGCGGCGTCCACAAACCAGAGTCCGTAGTTAACACCGCCTTTCCCGGTCCCAACTACTATCCAGCGCTCGGGCCGGTCCTGGTGCGCGATGAAATCCTCCAAGAGGGGCAAAGGGTCGAAGCAGGCACGGATGGCAACCCATACCCGTAGCCGGGCCTGCTCACCCGTCTTCGCCGCGGGAGTCGGCAAGGGGGTAGGGCTGGGCGGCACGGCAGTGGGGACAGCGGTAGGCGTGGGGGTGGGCGTCGGCGTGGGGACGGGCGTAGGCGTGGGTATAGGCGTGACGGTGGGGAAAAGGGGCGATGTCGCGCCTACGGCCAGCAGCGCATTGGGCCGGGCGCAGATAACGCCGTCGGAGGCCATGGCAACCGCCACCGGGTCCACTGGGGTCACCTCCCCTGCGCCGTCGGACACCGACCAGCGGCCGAAGCTCAGGCTCGAGTCCTGCATCGACGCCTCCACCAGCCAGGTCCCAGTGTCCACCGTGTAGGTGGAGCTGAACTCCACCGCCACCTCGGTGGCACTCGAAACGGCGATTTGGTTGGCGCAAGGGCGTACCAGGTTCCAGACCAATGCCTCCGCCCCGTTGCGGCCCAGTACCGTCACCGGGGTGGGCGTGGGCCTCGGCGTGGGCGTGGCCACGGGACGCGCGGTGAGCGTGGGGATGACAACGGAGGTGGCTGGGACAACCTGTTGACCGGGCGCGGACCCGCTATCCAACAAGCAACCGCCCGAAAATAAGGCGGCCATGATGGCAAGGATGGGAAAGCACAGCCTATTATGAATCACGGCCAGGGAATCACAATCAGGGCATCAAAATCGGGTATCACGATGGGATGATTCTACATCCGCTGGGTGAAGCGGCGTATGGAGAGATGGGGCGGATCTGGCCGGATTAGCTCGCGGCAGATCACTCGGCGCCGGACTCGCCCGGGAAGCTGCCCCCGAATATGATCCTGCCCACCACCGCAGTTTGATTGCGGTCCGTAGTCCTTAACTTGCGCATGATGCTTCTCATGTGGGACTTCACGGTGTTGCAGGATATGGACAGCGTCTTGGATAGCTCATTGTTGCTGACGCCCTCGACAACCAGGGCCAGTATCTCCAGCTCCCGCGGGCTCAGCGATACTTCGTCCAGTCTATCATCGCCGGCGCGGGCATCGCCGGCGCGGGCATCGCCGACACGGGCATCGCCGGCGCGGGCATCGCCGACACGGGTTGATGGTGCGGCCAGCGCGTCCGCGGATACATGCGGGGCGGGGCGGCCTGTTCCGGCTGTAGGGTGACCGGCGCTTTCTTGGCGCAATACCAAGACCGGGGCGCCTTGGAGTTTGAGCAGCGCTTCGAGGGCTTCTATGGAAAGGCACTCATTGACGTATCCGGGCACTACGCCCCACGCCTTGGCCCTTGTGACTTGAGGGGAGGGGGCCATCGCGCTAAGTAAAAGAGACCGGGCCATCGCCAAGGGCACGATAGAGAGTACCATTACCTATTGTGTTTCGTTGTCTATCACGGGAGTGAATACCTCGCTCCGCTAACTGTCCTCCACCCCAACCTTGCTAACCAAAACGGACCACCACAGACATCTGTCCTGGGGTACCGTCAGAAACGGTTTTACCGCTCGCCGCCGACTTTCACGCACCCTTAAAGAGAGCATCATAACCCCTTTGGTTGCAATTTTCGCCTATAATACCATCCAACTCGTAGCATGGTCAAAAAAAGGAGGAGCCCCGATGGCATCGAGGCTGAGCAACCGAAGCCCATGAGGAAACACCTGGGTTCCTGGAAAAGGCGGCCGGTGGAATGGCGAGTCAGGTTAGGAATCATGGCCGCCCTGGCCCTGCTTGCGCTGGTCCCCGGCTACCTGGCCCTGCGTGCCTTCCAAAGCTCCACCACCGTGGTCCACCAGGTCCCGGTATGGGGGTGGGCCCACCGCGGCCAGTGGGACTACACCGTATTCGTCAGGCCCAACACCGTCTACGGCGCCACCACCTTGGGCCCCGGCCTCACCTACTACGACAACTTGGTCGAGGGCATCGAGGCCCGCTTCTCCTATACCTTCGCCACCGACGCACCGGCGACCCTTGCCACCGACGCGCCGGCGACCTCGGCCGCCGGTTCGGTCCCCATTACTATCAATATAAATAGAGGCAATCGAGGGTGGTACCAGGTGACCGCCGAACTGGCCGCCGGGGAGTTGCTGCGGGAGCGGATAGCGGTGGTCCCCAAAACCCCCTTGACGACGCCGCAAGAGGAGGACTCCGGCCTGGGGCTGGAACTGTCCTTGAACATTGACCGGGGGGCCTTCCTAGCCCGGTTGGAGGAGTTGGCCGCCGAGGCGGGGGTCCCGATCGGGAGGGACGCCACGGTAACCTACACCGCCCGCGTGGAAGTGACGGCGGTGGGCCCCACGGGGGAGACCCGCCAGGTGCTGGAGCCCACACTGGTGGTCCCGCTGACGGGCCAGACCTTCACCATCTCCGGAGACGGGACGCTGGCCGAAGACGGGGT
>JACZXN010000327.1 GCA_022571575.1 Chloroflexota bacterium
CGGGAATGATCCACCCGAACATGGCGACAATGCTCGCCTTCACCAGCACCGATGCGAATGTCGACCCGGTATTTCTGCAGGAAACGCTTTCGGCTGCGGTGAAGCTGACCTTCAACCAGATCGACGTCGACGGCGACCAGAGCACGAACGATACCGTGGTGCTGCTCGCAAACGGTGCGGCTGGCGGCCAGGTCCTGTCCGGTGGCGACGAGGCTTCAGAGACGTTTGCCGGGGCAGTGCTGCAGGTATGCCGCCACCTGGCGATAGAGATCGCCCGTGACGGCGAGGGCTCTACCAAGCTGATCGAGGTCACCGTCGAGGGTGCGCACTCCACCGATGACGCTTTGAAGGCTGCCCGCGAATGCGCTGCCTCCCTGCTGGTCAAGACCGCGGTCCACGGCAACGACCCCAACTGGGGCCGCCTGATGATGGCCCTGGGCAAGAGCGGCGCGGACGTGGAGGAGCCCAAGATATCCCTCTTCATCAACGATGTCTGCATCATGGAGGGCGGCCTGCCCATCCCCTTCTTCAAGGATGCCATCGTCGCCACCATGAAAGAGTCGGACGTGCGCTTCCGCATCCTCCTTGGTCTGGGGGATGCCACGGCGACGGCCTGGGGCTGCGACCTGAGCGACGCCTATGTGGTCATCAACAGCGCCTACACCACATAGCATGGGAGCGCTCAAGACGGGCGGACCGGTCGAGGATACTCGGCACAGCGGCGCGGAGCTTGAGTCGAAGGTGAGCCTCACTCCAACCAGAACCTCCCTGGTGGTCAAGATCGGGGGCAGCACCCTGGGGAGCGGCGATACCACCATGGAGGACCTGGTGGCCCTGCAGCGTCAGGGGCTGAACCCGGTGGTCGTCCACGGAGGAGGGAGCGTCATAAGCCAGTGGATGCAGCGCTCTCACACCCTGCCCCGGTTCGTGCGGGGCCTGCGGGTCACAGACGCTGCGACCCTGGAGGTTGTCGTCGCGGTCCTGGCCGGCCTGGTCAACAAGCAGCTGGTGGCGACCATCCAGGCCCTGGGAGGCACGGCCATCGGTCTCAGCGGCGTGGACGGCGGCCTGCTGCGGGCGACGGTGGTCAGTGAGGAGCTGGGCTTCGTCGGCGAGGTGGTCCGAGTCTGCCCCGAGCCCATCTATCACGTGCTGGAGCTTGGATGCATTCTGGTGGTGGCGCCGGTGGCCATCAAAGAGTTGGACGGCTCCCTGGAGCCCATCATGCTGAACATCAACGGGGACACCGCGGCGGGGGCGCTGGCAGGGGCGCTGGAGGCCGATCGCCTGGTCTTCCTGACCGACGTCGAGGGGATACTGGATGGGTCGCGGCGCCTGATCCCACGCCTCTCTCCGAAGCAGGCCCAGTCACTCATCGCCGGAGGCGTGGTGTCCGGCGGCATGATCCCCAAGGTGGAGGCTTGCCTGCGTGCCCTGCCCCGCGTGACCTCCACCCACATCATAGACGGTCGCAAGCCCGGCGCCCTGGCGAAGTGCCTGGGGCCGGCGCCGGTGGCAGGGGCTACTTCCGGTCATCCCCGTGATCTGAACGGGAGAGACCCTTTAGTAGCCGATCGTGCGCCGGAGGGACTCGGTTTTGTACAATCTTTGCTGGGCCCGCTGCCGCTCGCTGGTCGGAGGGCCGGAGAGCCAGTCGTAGGCGGCCACGACGCCATCCTCCAGGTGATGCAGCACCTCACCGATGTGCAAGAAGTTGGGGTGCCCGTTCTTGTGCTTGTTCAACTTTGCCATTTTTCGTTCCCTAGCCTTCGGGCCTATCGCCCGGTTAAGTATGGAGTTCACGATACTAATACCGGAACTTCATCTGTATTTATGATACAACTGGCACATTATCATGTCAACGTATAATACATCCCTAACACCATCGAGATATATGATAATACATATTACGTCAATATCGGCTTGCATTTAACGTAATTCTGTAAGTGGTTCAAGATATACCCGATTATATTCCTGATTACGTAATAATATAGAATACGATAGAGTGAATCAGAACGCGGACATAACTTCGTGGATGGAGAGCCGTAGGGACGCCGTGGCATTGGGGGCCGTGACGAGATGAGAGTTAACCTGGAGTGATTCGGTGTGGGCCCCGCCCTTACTTTCCCGGAGCCCAGCTCGTGTTAAAGGCCCGAGTTTGGGCTGAAGAGAGCCGGTTTGGCAGCTGGGTCAGAGTCCCAATTTGCCGGGGTTCATGATGTTGTTGGGGTCGAGGGCCTGTTTCAGGGCCCGTACCACATCCTGGCCCACACCCATCTCCCGGGCCAGGAGATGGTTTAGTTTGATGCCCACGCCGTGGCAGTATTCCATCACTCCGCCCATGTCCTGGGCCAGTTTCAGCACCTGCTCAACGGTGTTGCCAAGCCGCTCCCTGGAGTTGGCCGCCGTGCTCGACTCGGGGACTATGAGCATTGAGAAGAGTTCGGGCCGGGACCAGATGGCGTATTCGATGGCCCGCACCCCACCTTGGGCCATGATCTTGTCGCATTGTTTCCGGTACTCCAGCACCTTGGAGATGGGCAGGCCCAGGTGCAGGTAGTCGAAGCCGCGGCGCCCACGCCAACGGCTCCAGCGGACGCTGCGGGGTTTGCCCAGGGCCGACACCTTGTAGTTCTCGGCGGACTCGCGCCGGACGTCCCAGTAGGCCATGGTCGGCTCTGGGCCAAGCAGCCTCCCTCCGAACTGGGCGCAGACCGATAATGCCCGCTGCTCGTTGGCCTGGACGCCCTCTTTGAACCCTTCGAACAGGAGGTGGAACGTGATGCCTTCGTCCTCTTCGGTCAGGTCCACCAGTGTGGGCCGCACGCCCAGGGCGAACATCTCGGCCGCCGCGTTGAACCCCTGGTCGAAGGTGTCGAAGGCCACGCCGGAGAAGACCTGGGCTTCGGGCAGCCGGAACACCCGTATGGTCGCCTTGGTGATCACGCCGAAGACGCCTTCGGAGCCGATGAACAGGTGCTTCAGGCTGGGACCCGATGACTGGATGGGCACGGCCCGGGTGCTCATGACCCGGCCATCGGCCAGCACCGCTTCCAGGGCGACGACCTGGTCTCCCATGGGGCCGTGGGCGCCGGCGCGGTAGCCGACGCCGTTGGTTGAGATGGTCCCGGCCACGGTG
>JACZXN010000328.1 GCA_022571575.1 Chloroflexota bacterium
AACAGGAGGAACCCGAAGGCGGCGCCCAGGACCACGTTCCGCAGCAGCAGCATCACCAATATGCTGGGGCCGGCGGTGATGACGGTCAGCCAGGGAACGATCACCAGGGATATCCCAAAGATGGCGGCCGCGCCTTTGCCACCCCGGAAGCCGAGAAACACCGGCCAGTTGTGACCGGCCACCACCAGCGGAGTGATGATGAATAGCGTCCAGTCGTCCAGGCCCGCCAGCCGGGGTGCCATCACGGCCAAGACCCCCTTCGCCGTGTCCGCCACTAATACCGTCAGGCCAGCCCAGACGCCGGCCTGACCGTAGGTGTTCAGGGCCCCCACGTTGCGGCTGCCCAGGCCGCGGATGTCTTCGCCCTTGACCAGGCGGACCAGGATGTATCCCGTGGGAACGGAACCCAGGACATACGCGCCGGCGGCCAGGACGATCAAGGTCAGGAAGGTTGCGGTAGAAGTTTCCAGGTCCAGCGCTCCAAAAACGGCAAGAGTGGGCTGGAACCAGGATAACCTCTGCGCCGCCGCGAACGCCAACTCAGCCCCGCGTGGCCGCTTCCGCCTGTTCCTTGAGCGCGTTCATGTGACGCAGCACCAGCCGCTCGTAGCGGGGCTTCACGTAGAATCGCGCCACCGCCCAGCCGGCGCCGGGCAACCGTTGCATCCGGCACTCTATCTCACCGTCGTGAGTCATGGTGGTGTTGGACCCCACCTCGGTGAACACGAACTCCTCTTGGGAGTGGTACAACGGCCCTTCCAGGTGGCGGAAGGTGATCCGCTCCTCGGGGTAAAGAATCACCTCCTCCAAGGTCCGGTACATCTTGCGGCCGTCCCTGGAGCGGAATTCCATCACCATCCGGTTGCCGTCCCGCTCAACCAACCGCTTGCCTTCCTCGCCATCGCCGCCTTCGTCTTTGTCCTCACCGCCGAACGAACTGACCAACTCGAAGACCGCCGGGCGCGGCGCCTGGATGGTGACGCTCTGTTGCCGCAGCTTCACTTTCATATTGAAGGTCCAGCCCCGTTTTCCTGGATGGTATCGAAAAATAAGATGCCGAACGCTCTAAAGGGGTGTAACTGGGGAACGGGCCAGGGGTACTTTCGACCGCTGGCCCCGGATATAATTACGGCCACTTGAACACCTGGCCCGTCCCGCAACCGCCTGATGGGGATGGCCGATCGGAGACGGCATGGCGACCGAGCAAGACCTGCAAGCCTTCGAAACCCGGGTTACCTGCCCCGGCGACTTCGATGATTTCTGGAGCGGCACGTTGGAGCAACTCTCCCAGATCTCTTTGAAGCCGGTGATCACCGCTGAATCGCTGCGCAGCAACGGCGACGTCCACGTTTTCAACGTCACCTACCTCAGTCTCGGCGGCCTGGAGGTCTCGGCGTGGTACAGCCTCCCGGCCCAGGGGAACGGGCCCTTCCCGGCCGTCATCAACTTCCCGGGATATAAGTCCGAACCGCCGGTGCGCCGTGACTGGGGCAAGAAGGGGGTGGCCGTGCTGTCGGTGGCGGTGCGGGGCAAATTGAAGAGCAGCGCCCAGTTCAACCCCGGCTATCCCGGCCTGCTCACCTCCGGACTGGAGAGCAAGGAGAACTACGGCTACCGTGGGGTCATCTCCGACTGCGTCCGGGGCGTCGACTTCCTTCGTTCCCGTCCGGAGATCGACCCGGAGCGTATCTACGCCTGCGGCAGCAGTCAGGGCGGGGGACTGACCCTCATAACGTCGGCCCTGCGTCCGGAAATCAAAGCTGGCGTCGCCGGGTACCCCTTCCTGTGTTGTTTCCCCGAATCCATGGAGATGTTCCGGTCCTACCCCTACGACGAACTGGCCTGTTACGCCAGGGCCTATCCCGATGAGAAAGAGCGGATGCTGGACACCCTGCGCTATTTCGACGCCGTGAACTTCGCTCCCAGGGTCAGGTGCCCCATGGTGGTGGGCATCGCCCTGGACGACGAAGTCTGCCCGCCCGAGACCAGCTACGCGGCCTACCGGGCGTTGACCGGCCACAAAGAACTTTGGCTGTTCCCCAACTCGGGACACGGGAACGCCCACGACTATCCGGGCCAGGAGAGGGCCTGGCTGGAGGGGCAGATCGGCCTGGCTGGGTCAGCGTCATGAGCGCCTCGTCCGACCGGTTCTGGCAGGAGACCGAGGCCGCCCTGGCCGCATTTCCCGTGGACGTGCGCCTGGAGCGGGACGGCTTCTACTCTCAGCCCGACTGGGATGTATACCAGATGCATTACACCTCGGCCGATGGCCGAATGCTGTTCGCCTGGCTGTCGGTGCCCAAGGGCGATGGCCCGTTTCCGGCGATAGTACGGATGCCGGACTACGGCAGCGTTCATGACATCGTCTACACCACGCTCCGGGAGCGGGCGGTGGTGATGAACCCCACCTTCCGGGGCCAACGCCGCAGCGACCAGGTCTTCCAGGCCCGGTTTCCCGGACTGCTGACCGAGGGCATCGAGGACCCCAGGACCTATGTGATGCGCCGGGTCTTCGCCGACGCCCTCCGGGGGACCGACGCCCTTTTGGAGCAGGGCCAGGCGCTGGTGCGGGAGATCGCCCTCATCGGCAGCGGACTTGGCGGCGCCTTGGCGCTGGCCGTGGCCGCCCGCCGCCTTTCCGTCCAGGCGGTTGCGGCCAACACCCCCATGGCCCTGGGCAATCCCGTGTCCCTGGAGTCGGGGCTGGCCTACCCGCTGGCGGAGTTGGCCGATTACATGCGCCTCTATCCCACGCGCCGTGAGGCCGTGGCGCAGAATACGGCCGACCTGGATCCGATCAAGGTTGCCGGTAGGATAACCGCGCCGGTGTTGTTGAGCGTGGGCATAAACGACACAAGTTACTGTCCCCTGGCTTTCGGCGAGGAACTGGCGGCCAAGATTCCCCATTGCGACCTCCGGGTCTACCACGGGGCGGCGGAGGGCGGCGGCCACGAGCATGCCCAGATACAGCTCTCCTGGCTGGCGGACCAACTGGGCATCGGCTGAGAGGCCGGCGCTGGTCCGATTCAGAAGCGGCCGGGACCGGGCGTCCGCCGGTGGGGTCGAGTGACGGTCTGCTGATATAATCGAAGGGGCACAGGGCGTGGATCATCGACCTTTGCCAGAACCGGATTTCCC